>JBJOLO010000713.1:0-11312 GCA_046045565.1 Planctomycetota bacterium
ACTCGTTCCCAAAACGCCGGGGGAATTGATCGCACACGGCCGCTATCTGCCTCGGATGACCGGGCAAACCACCATTATCTACCAGGGCGAAGGAATGAACTCGAGCGTTGCCGTGGGGCTAGCCTCGGATGCCGTGCGCACCTTTCATGTGAGCGGCAAGGTGGAAGCCTCGAGCATGCCCCACGACATGAGACTGCAGCGGATGTTGGGACACATTCCGGCGCTCGTACATCCGAAGCCCCGATCCGTGCTGATTGTGGGTTGCGGAGCCGGAGTGACAGCTGGTTCGTTTGTGGTTCATCCTGATATTGAGCGGATTGTGATTTGCGAACTGGAACCGCTGATTCCGCAGGTGGTTGCTCAGTACTTTGAATTGGAAAACTACGGCGTGGTGAACGACAAACGCGTTCAGGTTGTATACGACGATGCACGACACTACATCCTGACCACGCGGGAAAAATTCGACATCATCACGTCGGATCCCATTCATCCGTGGGTCAAAGGTGCCGCAACGCTCTACACACGTGAGTATTTCGAGTTGTGCAAGCAGCGGCTGAATCCGGGCGGCGTCATTTCCCAGTGGGTACCGCTCTACGAAAGTAACATGGCGGCCGTGAAGAGCGAATTGGCAACGTTTTTTGAGGTCTTTCCACACGGATCGGTTTGGGGAAATGATCAGGGTGGAACGGGGTATGACACCGTGCTCCTCGGCCAGGAGGATCCTCTGCTCGTTGACGTCGATGCATTACTCACGCGATTAAACCGAGAGGATCATGCGAAGGTTGCGAAGTCGGTGCAAGAGATCGGACTGACGACAATCGGCGAACTGCTTGGAACCTATGCAGCGTCAGCATCGGACCTGAAAGCGTGGTTAAAGGACGCGCAGATTAATCGTGATCGCAATCTGCGATTGCAGTACATTGCAGGGATGGGCTCGAGCAATTATTTGGAAGCGGCAATTTATTACGAGTTGCTTCGATACCGGCGATTTCCCCAGAACGTTTTTAGGGGATCGGAATCGCTGTTAGAGGATTTAAGGAAGCGATTGAGTCCCGGCGGACCGCCCGGCGACGTGCCATGATTGCGTTGACACACCTTCCCTCGCCGAACCTTCAAGCATGCGAGAAAACCTACGTCCCCGCCGCCTCGATCGATGTGGCACAGGCGCGAGTTCAGCATGCCGCCTATTGCCGCTTGCTGGCGGAACTCGGATGCGAAGTGCTGGTGCTGGATTGCAGCGAGTTGCATGCCGACAGCACCTTCGTCGAGGACACGGCGGTGATTCTTGACGAACTTGCCGTGCTCGCGTCGATGGGCACCGTATCGCGCAGACCGGAAACGGATCCGATGCGCCCCATCCTGTCGCGGTTCCGACCGCTCGAGACCATCCACCTGCCCGCGACGTTGGAAGGGGGAGATGTTCTGAGGGTTGGAAGGCGATTGCTGGTCGGTTGTTCGCGTCGCACGAACCGAGCCGGTATCGACGCGTTGAAACGGATTGTCGGCCGGTTTGGATATGCGCTTCTTCCCGTCCCCGTACACGGGTGTTTGCACCTGAAAACTGCGTGCACGGCGCTCCCCGATGGCCGGCTGATCGTGAATCCGAACTGGATCGAGCTAACGGCACTCTCGGGTTGGGAGGTCCTTGCGGTTCCTGATTCCGAACCATGGGCGGCGAACCTGTGCCTGGTTGGCGAGTCGATTATTCTCCCCGCGGAACATCGGGAAACGGCAGAAATGTTGAGAAATCTCGGTGCAAAGATTTATCCCGTGCCACTCTCGGAATTTGCCAAAGCCGAAGGAGGCGCGACGTGTCTCAGCCTCCTGATCCCCGACAGTCCGGCGAACGCCTAAGGGTTCAGGGCTGCTTCCTGCTGCGAGAGACAGTGGTAGGCTCCCAGTCCCCAGATCAGGTCCACGGCGGGCAGGCCAACAATTTCCCGTTGCGGGAAAAGTTTCGCGAGGGTGTCCCGTGCCGGTGCATCGTTCGGATCGTCGAATTGGGGAACCACCACCACTCCGTTGGCGATGTGGAAGTTGCAGTAGCTTCCCGGCATGCGCTGCTCTTCATGGAATAACGGTCGGGGCATAGCCAGCGGGATCACTCGTAACGGCTCGCCGGCCTCGTTGGTCATTTGTCGCAGTTCCGCAAGGTTCTTTTGCAGCGGCTCGAAGTTTTCGTCATCCGGATTCTCTTCAGATGCGGCAACAACGGTGCGGGCATCGACAAAGCGGGCAAGTTGATCGACGTGGCCGTCAGTATCGTCGCCGGCCATGTCGCCGCCTGTCAGCCAGAGCACTTTCTTTGCGCCCAAGTAGTCGGCAAGGTACTGCTCAACATCAGCGCGACCTAGTTTGGGATTCCGATTCGGGTTGAGCAGGCATTGCTCGGTCGTAAGGATGGTTCCTCGACCATTGCCGTCAATCGCACCCCCTTCCATGATGATCCCGGGGCTGTAAACAATTCGCCCCTGGAATTTTGCAATCGCTTGAGGAACGGCATTGTCATGGTTGAATGGCGGATACTTGCCTCCCCAGGCGTTGTACTCCCAGTCGACGAGCGCGGCGGGTAATCCCGGCGGTCCGACAAGAAACGAAGGACCATGATCGCGGCACCAAGCATCGTTCGTCGGAATGTCATGCAACGTGACCCTTGGTACGTTCCCGACCAGTTCGCGCGCTTCATTCATGACTTGGACACCGCCCGCGAGGACGTGGACCGGTTCGAATCGTGCGAGTGTTCGTACGAACTGTGCAAACAGCAGGGGGACGGGCTCAAATTTTCCGGGCCAGGAATTGCGGTTGTGAGGCCAGGACAACCAGGTGGCCGCATGCGGCTCCCATTCTGCAGGCCAGCGATAACCCAAGCTTGCGGGCGTCAGTCGTCCGGGCGTGGGTGATAGAAGCTGCGACGACGACGAGGAGTGCTCCCGAGCCATGCGATTCCAATTTCAAAATCGGGTCCAAAAGAATTCGATTCCGACGTACACCAAACGATGCGGTGCGAGTTGTACGACTTACTGCGAATCAAGAAAACGTTGGCCGAGACCCTGGTACGCATCGATGCGTCGATCACGCAAGAAGGGCCAATGGGTACGAGCCACGTCAACCAATCCCAGATCGCATTCGACGAGGAGGGTCTGTTCCTCGGTGTGGGACGCGCGCTCGAGGATTTTTCCGTACGGGTCGCTGACAAACGACGCGCCCCAGAATTGCAGTTCCCCTTCCCGCCCAACGCGATTGGGGGCGGCGACAAAGACTCCGTTTGCAATCGAATGACTGCGCATCATGGTTTCCCAGGCGGCATGCTGATGCGGACCGTACGTGTCCTTTTCGGTAGGCAACCAACCGATGGCTGTCGGGTAAAACAGGATTTCGGCGCCGGTCATGGCTGTGAGGCGGGCTGCTTCCGGAAACCACTGATCCCAGCAGACACACACGCCAATGCGGCCAAAACGCGTGCTGAAACTGCGAAACCCCAGGTCGCCGGGCGTGAAGTAGAACTTCTCGTAATAAAGCGGATCGTCCGGAATGTGCATCTTCCGATAGATGCCCAGTTGGCTCCCGTCAGCATCAAAGACAACTGCCGTATTGTGGTAAAGCCCCGCAGCACGCCGCTCGAAAAGACTGCCAACAATTACGACGCCCAATCCCTTGGCCGCAGCGGCGAGCACTTCACTGGTCGGCCCGGGGATCGGTTCTGCCTGCGCAAAGCGATCATGATCCTCGGTCTGGCACGGATACTGGTTGTGAAAGAGCTCCTGCAGGCAGATGACTTGCGCACCGCTCTTGGCTGCGGCTTGGACACGATCAAGTGCTTTTTCCACGTTGGCAGCTTTGTCGGTGCCGCAGGTCATTTGGACCAAACCTAAACGTACTATCCGTTGAACGTGGCTCATGCTAGTGTGACTCTTCAACAATCATTTTCGAATGATCGGACCGCTGTCCGTAGACAACTCCAAGTTTCTGATCGTAGCGAAAGTTGTATGACCGCGAAACGGCCCTCCGGACTGTTCGTAGCCGGCACCGATACCGATGTAGGGAAGACCTTTGTTGCGACGCGGATCATCGCTTCGTTGCGACGGCAGAGACTACGCCTCGGTGCGTACAAGCCTGCAGCCAGTGGATGCAGATCGGTCTCGGGGGAGATGGTCTCCGACGACGCATTATCGCTGTGGGAGGCGACGGGTCGGCAGGGAACGCTCGACTGGGTTTGTCCGCAGCGGTTTCTTGCCCCGCTCGCTCCTTCTGTGGCGGCGAGGCTGGAAGGTCGCGAGGTGGATGAAACGCTGCTGCGTAATGGTGTCGATGTGTGGTCGGGTGAATGCGATGTTTTGATCGTGGAGGGAGCGGGCGGCTTGCTGAGTCCCTTACACGAGTCTACGTTTAATGTGGATCTTGCCAGGGATTTAGGCTACCCGCTGGTGATCGTCGCTCATGATCGCCTGGGAGCGATCAATCAAACGATGCAATCGTTTCTTGTCGCGGAAAAGATCTACGGACTCGTTGTCGCTGCGGTCGTGCTCAATCAGGCTCAACCGACTCCCCATCCGCAAACCGACGATCCATATGGCAATGCCAGTGCGTTGCGATCTTACTGTTCGACACCGGTGGTTTGCCTGAGTTGGAATGGCGACGAGTTTGAGCCTGAAATGCCTTGGCACATGCTTGCCAGACAACCGCTGATCACGAATCAATCTTGAGTACAAAGGCGGACGCGAGCAAATTGCCTAACGGACGCTGTCGGGCGAGAACACGGTTCGCCCACCATCCACAGGTAAACAGACACCGGTGACGAAATCGTTGTCAATCAAGTGGATTGCCGCGAGTGCGACGTGTTGCGGGGAACCCTCGCGCTTGACCAGCGTCGCATCAATCACTCGTTTTCGTTCCTCAGGATCAAAGTCCTCCGGCAACATCACAGGCCCGGGCAGGATGCAATTCACGCGCACACGCGGGTTACGATGTCCGAGTTCGACTGCCAGACTTCGTGTCAGTGCGACGACGGCACCTTTCGAGGGAAAATAGGCAGCAAAATGGAGATAGGGGCGTTCGACGGCCCAGTCTCCGATATTGATGATGCAGCCACCTTGAGTTTGTCTAACCATTGCCAATCCCGCGCGTTGTGCACAGAGAAAAGTTCCCAACGCATTGACCTCAAAATGGGCTCGCACGTCGGCTGCCGTCACATCCTCCAGTGCCTTCCGCTCCCAGATCGCAGCACTATTTACCAGCACATCGATTCTTCCAAAGCGATGCATTACCTTGTCGACCATCGATTGGACCGCGAGTTCATCAGCCAGGTCTGCCTGGACGGTTGTCGTCGTGACGCCACGATCCTGGAAGTCTTTCGCCGTTTGCTCTGCATCCGTTGCTGATCGATGGTAATGAATGGCGATGGCAAAGCCCCGGTCGGCAAGCGCCTTCGCAATATGCCACCCCACGCGTTTTTTTCCGCTGCCTGTGATGATCGCTACCGGTCGATTCGACATGAAAGTATCCTTGTGCGGTTGAGAGCATAGTCCGCGTCGCTCGCAAGACGGCCTCATCTTCCATCGGACTGGCAAGGATCACAAGGAGTCTCGCCGCCGGTAGCGAGCGATTTGCATATCGATCCGCTCTGGTTCAGGAGAGGTAACCGCTGAGGATTCCGGCAGCCGTCAGGCGGGCTTGTAACGCATCGCACTCCGCACGCGCTTGTCGCCAATCCACCGGTCTTGCTGCCGGCTTCCAAATCACCGTTGGTTTTCCGTGACTCAACAGTGAATCCATGGAGGTCATTTCGTTCGATGCATCGACAATCAGCACATCACATGCCCCAACCATTTCCGGCAAAACGTCGCCGCGAACGATTCTTGCAAAGAGCAAATTGGGTGCGAGCCTTCGAAGGCGCGCATTGGTATTCGGATTCGATTCCGACAGCGCGACCATCGCAACTGCAGGCCAGCGTGCGAGCCGGGCAACGGTTGATTCGAGTTCATCGCTTGGCTCGAGTCGAGCGATGATGACGACGCCTTTTCTCGAGGCGGCTTCGCAGAAATCATCCGCGGGATTCAAGACGAATGCGGCCGTTCCCGTATCGCGAAAATCGGTTAGTGGCAAATCGGTACGCGGTTCCACTTCAACGCCCCGCACTACCCACCTCCGACCGTCCCAGCGAAAATCGGTGCCAACAATGCCTAGACGACGAATACCGATCATCTGCTGGAACTCGCAGCAATCTTGTTCCCGTTGGGGAATCGTCAACCTCGCTTGATAGAACAACGGGACACGGGGAGTCCAAAAGCAAGGATCCGGAATCAAGCATTCCGCGGTTGCCGAACGTGCAGGGAGCTTGAAATCGTAACGCGCAGGCAGGGTATGCACCTGATCTGCGAAGGGACCGTGGATCTCGCCCATGCGCTGTCCGGCTGAAAGCGGAGGCAGTTCAAGTTCGTCCAGTCGGGCATAGATCACCGCCCGTGCTTCGGTCGCGGTACCCCAGAACATGGTCACGCGAGGGGCATCGTTCAATTCGATTCTCCCATGTAGTACAGTCGAGTCAGGCGGCACACTACGATTTACGAAGGACTTCGCGCAAGATTCTGCCGGTGTGCGACTGAGTGCAATTTGCGACTTTCTCGGGGGTGCCGTGGCAAACCACGGTCCCTCCTTGATCGGCGGCGCCCGGTCCCAAGTCGATCAAGTAATCGGCCGCTTTCATCAGTTGCACGTTGTGCTCGACAATCACGAGCGAATGACCGACATCCAAGAGTGCGTCAAAACAATCTAACAACTGTACGATGTCGGCAAAATGCAGTCCCGTTGTGGGCTCGTCGAGTATAAAGAGCGTGCGTGTTCGTCCCGCCGACGAGAGGTACGAGGCAAGTTTGAGTCGTTGCGCTTCGCCGGCGGAAAGTGTATTCGCCGGTTGGCCCAGACGAAGGTAGTCGAGGCCCACATCCAGGAGTTGCTTCAGTTTATGCTGAACCTTGGGTTGGCCTCGAAAAAAGCTGAACGCTTCGCGGGCGGTCATGTTCAGCACGTCGGCAATGTTGCGGCCGCGATAGGTGACACTCAGGATTTCCTTGCGGTACCTTGTCCCACCGCACTCCGTGCACTTCATGAACACGTCGGGCAGAAACTGCATGTCGATTTCGTGGTAGCCGTCGCCATTACAGCTTTCGCAACGTCCGCCATCGACATTGAAGCTGAAATGGCCCGCGTCGTAATTGTGTGTTCGCGCTTCGAGTGTCTCCGCGAATACCGCGCGAATCTGGTCAAATGCCTTGATGTACGTCACAGGATTCGAACGAGGCGACCTGCCGATCGGGCTTTGATCGACCAGGACGACATCATCAATCTGCCCGTCTCCAAACAGGTCGTCGTACGGATGAGGCGTTTCGCTGTTTTTTCGTTTTCGATGACAGACGGCACCGTAGAGCGTGTCTTGCACAAGCGTGCTTTTTCCTGCGCCGCTGACGCCGGTAACCAGACACAAGACTCCCAGAGGAAACTCGACAGTGATGTTCTTCAAATTGTTGCCGCGGCAGCCGGTAAGTCGCAGCCAGCCATGGCTTGGTTGACGCCGCTTCTCGGGCGCGTCGAGTGAGCGCCGTCCGGTGAGGTACTCGGCTGTGAGCGTCTCGGAACGGAGAAGTTGCGCATACGATCCCTGGAAGACAATTTCGCCGCCATTGTCGCCAGCGCCCGGGCCCACTTCGACGACCTGATCCGCCACCTTTAGCATCGCTTCGTCGTGTTCAACGACGACCACCGAGTTACCGCGTGCCCGCATGCCGGTGATGGTTTCGATGAGTCGGGACGTATCACGAGGATGGAGTCCGACGGTGGGCTCGTCGAGCACATACAGCATGTTCACAAGGCTCGATCCGAGTGCCGAGGTCAATGCGACTCGCTGCCCCTCGCCGCCGCTCAGCGTTCGCAGAGTTCGATCTAAGGTCAAGTAATCCAGCCCAACCGACTCCAGAAACCTCAGCCGCGATTGAATCTGATCGAGCATCGTTCGGCCAACCGTCTGCTCCCGTTCGCTGAGCGTCAGCGAGTCGAAAAAGTTTCGAGCGCCGGCAACGGACATCGCGCAGATTTCGGCGAGATTGCGCGCTCCCAAACGTACCGCGAGCGCCTCCGGACGAAGCCTCTGACCATGGCACGCAGTGCAGTCGCGTTCACTGCGCCATCGACTGAGAAAAACACGGACCGGCATCTTGTACTTATGCTTCTCCAACCAATCGAAGAATCCGAGGATGCCGCGATAGGAGCCATCGGCAGATCCCTTCATTACCAACTCACGTTGGGATTCCGACAACTCGCGAAACGGGCAGTCGACGGGGATCCCCAGCTTCTTGGCGCTGGCCAGGAGCTGCTGCAACTCCTGACCATATGCTGGGGAGTTCCATGGCGCGATCGCTCCATCGCGAATGGACTTGGATCGGTCGGGAATGATGCGGTCGATGTCCAGCGAGACGAGATTGCCGAAACCCTCGCAGATCGGGCAGGCGCCCAGAGGACTGTTGAAATTGAACAAACGAGGTTCGGGGACAAGATAGTCCTTACCGCAGCCGCCGCAGGTCAACGAACTGTGATAGGGCGTTACCGTCCATGGTTGTCCATCGATTGTCACCGTCGATGCCTGGCTGGTACCTGAAACGTAGACCTCGCAGCGACCGTGGCCCTTTAAGCGAGCCGTCTCCAGTGAATCTCGCAGGCGGCCTTCGTTCATGTCACCCGTACTGAGTCGATCGACGATTACATGCAGCGATGCGCAATCGTCAGGTGGCGACTCGACGGCAAGATTCCAGCTCTTGTCTCCCGCGACGACCCGGACAAAACCATCCTCGCGAAGCTCCGAACAAATCGAAGCGATATCCTGCGGCGGCGCGATCGATCGAGCAAAGGCGATCATGAGTCGCAAGCCGGACGGCAGATTCCGCAATTGAGCAAGAACCGTCTCCGCGGTGTCACGCTCCACCGGTCGCTGACACGTCGAGCAAACGATGCGTCCAATCTTGGCGTACAACAACCGCAAGTAATCGGTGATCTCGGTGGCGGTTCCCACCGTCGAACGACTTGACTTGGTTGTGTCTTTGCGGGTTACCGCAATCGCCGGCGGAATACCATCAATGCGGTCTGCCTCGGGCTTTTCAAGTTGCTCGAGGAACTGACGCGTATAGGCAGAAAAACTCTCGATGTATCGACGCTGTCCCTCCGCGTACAGGGTGTCGAGAGCCAAACTCGTCTTGCCGCTTCCACTCACTCCGCAAAAGACCACCAATTGGTGGTGGGGCAGATCCAAGTCCACCTGTCGGAGGTTATGGACCTCCACACCGCGTAATTCAATGACTTGTTTTGGCACCCGAACTCTCCGCCAAAGCGACCTTTGCGAGTTCCCATGGTAACTCAAACCCCGGCATGTCGGCAGTGGCAAGTTGGGGTTGTAAGGGTCGTACCGATACGAACGCACCCGATCGTGCGGGGGCCGGTCCAGCTGTCCTTATTGCTGCGATCCCGACTGCCCGGTCTGAAAAGCAACCCAACACGCACCAAATCCACGACCAATAATTGAACAAACCACTTGGCACGCGCGCGTGCCTATTTTTCGGCCCAGGAGAATCGCCATGTTGCGAGTAATCGTTGCTTGCTTGTGTGTTTGGTTTGGTTGCGAGGCGTCGGCCCAGGCTGTTGATCTCTCGGGTTGCTGGTCCGGATCGTGGGAGAGTGCCTGCACAGGCCATCACGGTCCACTGAACGCCCGTTTTGAAAAATGCGACGAGCAGCAATACCGTGTGACGTTCTCCGGCCGATTTTTCAAGATCATGCCGTTTCGCTACTCGGTCACACTTCATGCAGTGCACGAGGGTGAAAAGGTCAAACTGACCGGGGATTCCTTTCTTGGAAGGTTGATGGGCACATTCACCTACGATGCGGAAGCGACCGAAACGAGTTTTCGCGCGTCGTATTCTTCATGTAAGGATCAAGGCTGGTTCTGCCTCGAAAAGTGTTGTGCGGCGGGATGCCAGTAGCAGTCTCGCCTTGATGTGAATGGGTTCATCACCAAATAGATTGCGATCTCACTTCGTTGAAATCGCGTCCCGATGTGAGTGTCTCTGCAAATGCACCCGCGAAAGATTCATCAAAGTTTCCCGATTACCGCCACGGTCTGTCGACTGACGGATGGCTGCTCGATCGCGTTGGGACTGTTTCTTGCCTTGCAATGGCGTCCCGAAATGAGTGGCGAGCAGGCAATGCTGCTCTCCACCAGCGCGATCATCGCGATGTTCATCCTCGGTGAGTGTTTCGGCATGTATCGGAATTGGCGAGGGGCTTCGGGCGAACGTGAAGTTTTATGTGCGCTATTCACGTGGGGTGCCACGCTGCTGACGCTGATCGTCTTAGGTTTCGCCATCCGCGCTTTCGATCAATTTTCACGGGGCGTCCTGTTGGCTTGGTTCGTCTGTACGCCGGCGCTCATGCTGGGATTTCGCATCACGATCCGCACCTTGCAGCGGACTCTCCGATCGCATGGCATGAACCGGAAAACGTACGCGATTGTTGGAGTGAATGAACTGGGAATCCAGCTCGCGCACAACATCGAGAACAGTCCCGAAACCGGATTGCAACTCATCGGATTCTTCGATGATCGACCCGATGAGCGACTGATGTCCATTCCGGAATCGTTCGGCAAAAAAATCGGCGGATTGAAACGGCTGGTGAACCTAGCGAAAAGTGGCGAACTAGATGCCGTGTATATCGCCTTTCCGATGCGTGCGGAGCGCAGAATCAAAGATCTGCTCGCCCAATTGTCGGATGCCACCGCATCGGTCTATGTCGTCCCCGACTTCTTTGTGTTCGAATTGCTGCATTCGCGTTGGTCGGACATCGGCGGCTTGCCCGCGGTGAGCATTTTTGAGAACCCGTTCTACGGTATTGATGGTTGGGTGAAACGCTCAACAGACCTCGTGCTGGCCTCTGCAGCCCTGGTCGTATGTGCCGTGCCGATGCTCGCCATCGCACTGGCAATACGCTGGTCTTCTCCCGGACCTGTTTTCTTCCGACAAAGACGGTACGGCCTGGATGGCAAGGAAATCCTGGTCTGGAAGTTCCGCAGCATGCGGGTCATGGAGAACGGTACCACGGTGACGCAGGCATCCAAGGGCGATCCTCGCGTAACACCGTTTGGCAAATTCTTGCGACGAACGTCGCTCGACGAGTTGCCTCAGTTGTTCAACGTGATCGATGGCACGATGTCGCTGGTGGGGCCGCGACCGCATGCGACCGCACACAATGAACATTATCGCGGTCAGATAGGCGGT
>JBJOLO010000727.1:0-7272 GCA_046045565.1 Planctomycetota bacterium
TCACTAGCTCATCAACAACAGGATGCATCGCAGACCCCCGTAATCGCCCCGCTCGTCTCACCGATTGTCGGCTTCTCGCTGGTTGAATTCTACCTCCAGCCGCATCGCAGTGTAGCAAATTTTTTCGCCCGGATTTTCCACCTAGCAGCACGCTCGCGACGTTGTACGGATTGGAACGACGCGGGACGCTGCTGGACACGCGATCAGACACACTGGAAATGTGGTGCCGGGCAACCGGTTGCGGGTTCGAGTCCCGTGCCCTCCGCTTCTGTAAGTCGTTGCGCCATCTCGCGCAACGTCGCCCGGGGTCGCCAGTTCGGGCGCCCCGTGTCCGCCGCCCCGCGTGCGTTTCGTTGCAATTCGGTGCAAAAGTTGACGCTAGGCGGCGAATTGGACGGCACCCTAGCGGGCACCTTTTTCGAGCAGCTCGGCACCACTGTGGGCACCTCGGACAGGCCGGCCAATCCCCACGCAAAGCCCTTGTCGCGTAGCGACAGCCCGATAGTAGCGAGGCCTTTCAAGGCCTCGCGGTCCTCGCGCGCCTTGCGGTCTTCGCGCGCCCAGACACCGTTTCCATTCCCGTGTGATCCGTGCCCGTACTCAAAATGCGGCCCGTACAGGCGAGGCCTTGAAAGACCTCGCTACAATCCGTCGTCGCTACGCGACGAAATCCAGTCGCCTTGGCGAATGCCATGGTCCGAACCAATCGTGTTGTCAGGACGCAACTCCAAGTTGCCCGCGTACCTGCAAGAGAATCGAGTAGTTCATTGACCAGCAGGATGCCGTCCGCTCCGCGCGCGCCTTGCCCGCAGAGCCGGCAGCCGTTCCTGCGACACGAACTACTCGATTTGTTCGAGTGAGACACCGCCGGTCCGCCGGCCGAAGAGCAGGACGACGGCCGCTGAGAACACCCACAATCCGGCGATGACGAAAAAGAGCGTCTTGAACCCGTATCGCGTATCAATAAGCGGGATCAGAAACTGCGACGCGGAGACGCCAAGCCGCTGGATCGCGTTGATCATTCCGACGGCGGTGTTGCGCATGCCGGTGGGATAATGCTCGGGCACATAAGCCATGGCGATGAAAGCCAGTCCCATCGAAACTGCATTCAAAAGAAACGCGACGATCAAGGTCGGATAGTACTCCTTGCCGAGATTGGCGTAGCAGATCGCGAGGCCGGCGAGCACCATGAGCAGGATGGCCATGGGTATCTTCCGTCCGCCTTTATCAGCAAAAAACGAACTGATGAACATGCCGACCGGGCCGCCCAGCATGACGGCGATGCCGAGGTTCAAGCTTTCTTTCAGCGCAAATCCTTTCCCTTCGGCCAGAGTGGGGATCCATACCGTTAACACGAACGCGCCGATGTTCAACGGGATGCCGAAGATCAGCAGGATTAAGGTGCGAGGTAGGTATTTGCCCGAAAACATTCCAATGAACTGGTCGAGCATTTTGACTTTTGGAGGACTGTTTGCAGCGATTTCACTCAGGTCAACATCCACACCGCTGAGATTCCTGATCACCCGTTCCGCTTCCGTGACCCTGCCTTGGGTCACCAACCAACGCGGCGATTCAGGGAAGTATTTCAGACCGAGAAAGAAAGCGAAAAAGCCGCCGCCTCCCACCAGAAAGATGTAACGCCAGGCTTCCTCACTGAGTGGAATGACGACCCTGGATAGAATCCCGATGAACGGCATGGCACAGAATCCCGCCGCGGCAATCAGGCTTTGCCATCGACCGCGGCTTTCACTCGGTGTCATCTCGGCAATGTAAGCAACCGAAGTAACCATCATCATGAAGGCACCGAAACCGGTTGCGGCACGGGCGAAACAGAAAACATGGAAATCACTGGTGATTCCATTGAGGATCGACGCGGAACTGAACAATAGCACGGCAACCAAAAACGTCTTGCGGCGTCCGAAAAAATCAGACAACACTCCTCCCAGCAATCCACCCAGGGTCATTCCCAAAAAGTAGGTGGAGGTAATGGTTGCGATTTTCTCTTTTGAGATGAAACCGCTGTCAGTCAAGGCGGGCGCGATGAAAGAAAAATTGCTGTTGTCCATTTGTTCGAAGAAATAGGACAACACCGAAATCGCCAGGACAAAAAGGTGTGGCTTGGCGATCGCAATCCCGTCGAAATAGTTGTTCGTTCTCCGTACGCTTGCAGACATTTTTGTTCCCATTCCTACTCATCGAACGCGTGAAGACGTTCTCGGCATCGCTAATTGCGAAGCGTACCCGTTTTTTTTCCTGGCAAGCGGATCGTGTTGCCGACTTGTTGGCCGCCGCAATTGCAGACACCGGGGTCGCGACTTGATTGTCGTTTGGCCGGTTCGACGCGAACCCGTATTCGCAAGCCGGTAACGGTCAAGACAGGGACCGATGTCGAGCAGGCGGAGGGAGCGTGAAGTTGATTTAGAATGCACAGCGCGACGCCCCGCGCGGGCCAGTTGCCCTGCGGGACGATCGTCGTTTCAAGGTACGCTTGGAAGTTACTTTTTCTTCCAGACGTGCATGAGTTCGCCCGTCCCGGACTTGGTGGTGAATTCCTTGGGGCGATCTTTTCCCGGTGCGGCGAAGCAGACGGTGTAAACACCATTTTCAAATTTATAAATGCCCAGGTACTTCTGGCCCTTGAACGGTCCCGCTGTATCGGTCGAGTCAATTTCTTTCGGAGTCTTGGTGGAATCCATGACGTGCGTTCCGACGATGGCATCACTGCCCACATGGACGGTGTGCTTGTTGCCCTCGATAACGTTCGTCGCATTTTTCACGATCTCTTCCGGCATTTTCTCCCCTTTTACTTCTCCCGAAATCAGGGTGAAAGCGCCTTGGATGGCGTCTGCATCGGCACGTTGCCAAATCATGTAACTGTTGCCGCTGCCGGGCTTCGATGAAAATTCGGTGGGCCGAGGTTTGCCGGCAGGCGCGAGGCACATTCGGCGTAATCCAGCTTCCGTAAATTCGTAGATGCCGAGCCGCACCTGCCCTGTGGAGGCATCGGTCGAATCCACCCACTTGGGATTTTTACTGGCGTCGAGCTTGATCGTTCCTTTTTGAGTCGACCCGAACGCGTCGGGGAATTGAAACTTCTCGCCGTCATAGACGTTCTTGGTCTTCTTCGTTTCTTCCTCAGAGAGTTTCTTCCCGTCACGCTCGCCCGAAACCAGCGACCACGTACCCTGGAACTTTGCTAGGTCTTTCTTGGCGGCGTCGTCTTGCCCCATCGTCGCGCCATTCCAAAGAACCGCCATCATCAAAAAACTGGCTCCTGACACTGCAACTCTCATCACGCACCTCTGGTTTATTTGTCCGAGCAGCGTACATACAAACTCTGAATGATCGCCCATTCCAAGCGAAAAGCTGGGAAGTTGGCTCGGCGGAATAACCGGAGATTTTAGCGGAACTTCCTCGCGGTTGACAATCGTTTTTTCGCAGAGGGACCGTCGAGTCCGTATGAACGGTGGGATGGTGGACTGGGAGAAACGCGGCGTGCAAGAAAATCGCATCCAGGGGACATCTTTACCCAGCGGTCCCGAGCGCGGGATCTCGCGATCGACCCTTAGCGTCCAGCGTGGTCTTTGCTGGCAAGGCAGGCAGTCGCTGGAGCGCTCCGGCGAGGTCGGTGATGCCGAGATGGGTGTACCGATCCATGGTCACCCCCCACGCAAAGCCCTTGTCGCGTAGCGACAGCCCGAAGGGGGAAATGTGGTGCCGGGCAACCGGTTGCGCACTTCGAGTCCCGTGCCCTCCGCTTCTGTACGTCGTTGCGCCATTTCGCGCAACGTCGCCCGGGGTCGCCAGTTCGGGCGCCCCGTGTCCGCCGCCCCGCGGTCGTTTCGTTGCAAATCGGTGCAAAAGTTGACGCTACGCGGCGAATTGGACGGCACCCCAGCGGGCACCTTTTTCGAGCAGCTCGGCACCACTGTGGGCACCTTGTCAGGGCCGGCCACCCCCCACGCAAAGCCCTTGTCGCGTAGCGACAGCCCGAAGGTAGCGAGGCCTTTCAAGGCCTCGCGGACCCCGCGCGCCTTGCGGTCTTCGCGCGGCCAGACACCGTTTCCATCCCCGTGTGATCCGTGCCCGTACTCGAGACGCGACGCGCATACGCGAGGCCTTGAAAGACCTCGCTACAATCCGTCGTCGCTACGCGACGAAATCCAGTCGCCTTTGCGAATGCCGTGGTCAGAGCCAATCGTGTTGTCGCCGGAAAATCGACAACCGGTTTCGCCGCTACATCGCCCGCCATCAGCACAAAGGTTGGTTATCGCCGAATACGAGATGCTCAAGCCATAAGCCATTGCAGGCCATGCACCGATCGGCGGTGTGTCCGTGAGGCGATTCCGAACTCAGCGACAGGTTGCAGGTTGGACATCGCATCGCGCCACTAAAGGCCGACTCGACGACCAAACGGCTACGATCAATGGCTCGCAGCCACAGGATAATCCATCACTCGGGACGCTGCCGCGAGTCCATTGTATCGGTTAGTTCGGGGCTCTGGGCCGCAAGTGCGAACAGCCGCTCAGACAGTTGCGACAGGGAGCCTGCGCCCCAGCGCCACCGTGCAGCCAGAGTCAGGAGCGCATCATCGAGAGCGTCGCGGGATTCGTATGGGCACGCGTAGTAGACGGTGCCGGGCGTTGCGGCATTTACCCATGCTGAAGCTGGAACGCCCAGATCGCGAATAGCGGCCAGAAGACTCCGGGCATCAGGATCGCGGGGCAGGCCATCTTGATCCGCGAGCGAACGCGGAAAGGCGAAGAACGTCCACGGGCACCGCCCGGACGCCGCATAAGCGTCGGCATCGAAGTGACCGGCTTCCATAACTTCTGGATGCCCCGAACTATGTAATTCTGCCGCCGAGGAAACGCCGTCGTAATTAGTTGCGATGGCGACTCCGGCGGGATAATACGCGGTCAAAACGCCCATGAATCTAGGGCCGAAGTATCGACAAGTCAATCACTTGCGGCCGTTCGTCCGGATCGACCCTGCGGCATTATTCCGGCGGCATAATCCTCAGGCGTTGACCGCCAAGGAACGGTGCGATGCTGGCCTGAAAGAAAAGCAATCCCGATGTAATGCCGCGTCGAAGAAAGGTATATCCAGGGGGACATCAGCACCAAGTCGTCCGGTGCGCGGGAACTCGCAAATCGTTACGAGACCTTGGAGTCCAGCGTGGTTGTTGCTGGCAAGGCAGGCAGTCGCTGGAGCGCTCCGGCGAGGTCGTTGATGCCGAGATGGGTGTACCGATCCATGGTCAGCGTGATGGTCGAGTGGCGGGCGAGCATCTGAGCGACTTTGGGCGGGACGTTGGCGGTGACGAGGTAGGTGATGAATCCGTGCCGCAGCGAGTGAAAATCGGCTTCGCGCCCGCTCGAGTCGGAGGGAAGCAAGAAGCCGGACTGCTCGCGATCGGCCCGTTCCTCTGGATTCTTCGCCTCATCGATCCACGCCATTCGGGCCGCCTTGAGATCGTGACGCAGCATTCTGGCGGCCTTGCGATACCATTTGCCCGGCCAGAGTCGCTTGGTTGGACCGCCGCAGGCCGGCTCGTGGATTCGCCGACGCAAGAAGTCCTCGAGGTTTTCCGCCAGCGAAGCCTCGAGCGGTAGGACGTCGGTGCGTCGGTGTTTGGAGTAACACGCCTCCACGCAAACCGTAGGTGGATTCGACCGCAGGCTGAACGATCGCGCGGTCAAACTGGCGAGTTCCTGAGCCCGCAAGCCGGTAAACGCCGCCAGGCGGTAGAGCATGGCTCGGTCGGACCCCTGGTTGGGACCCTCTGTGCAGCGGTTTGCTTCGGCGGCCGCGATGAGACGGGATAGTTCATCGGGAGTGAGTACCCGACGCTGTCGGCGGACGTCCAACTCGGCATTTAGCCGCTGGAGATGGGCCAACGGATTGTCGGCGAGGCGGCCGTCTCGCACGAGCCAGTTTCCAAACGCTTTGATTGCCACCAGGTAGTCATTGCTTGTGGACACCCCGAAGGCGTTGAGGTCGCGTTGGTTGCGGAGCCAATTCGAAACACCCGATGGCGACAGATCCAAGATGGTTCGAATGCGACAGCCAGCGACGAGAGCCTTGATCCGGCCGATCGCCAGGGACACGTATCGGGGAGCGTTCGCCTTGGCTACCAAGTGGTGTTCGTAGTCCTCAAGGTGTTCGGCGATAGGTCGCTTGCGGTGCTTATCAGTGGGTTCGATGAGGCCGGCCCGCTCGCGCTCCGCCAAGCGAACGAGTTCGCTGAGCATTGCTTGTGACGCGTTCCGGTCGATCGCGAGCGGGACGCGTTTTTCTCTACCCGAAGCATCTCGATACCGGCCCCACCACTTCTTTGTCTTGGACTTCACGCGACGCCCGGTCTTCGGATCGCGTGTCACAATCGGTTTCTTGTACAGACTTGCCACTTCGTTGTCTCCACAGTGAATCGATCCCGCGCTACGCCGGCGGTTCGAACACACTGAGCAGTGACGCTCAAAACATGGCAAGTCGAATGAGGGGCACTTGCCAATGATTTCGTATCAATTGTCTGAGATTAGTTGGTACTGCGATTCCCAATCACGACGATTCGGACAACCGGCCGCGATCCAAGCCCGCAATTCGTCGACGCGCCACAAGCGCGATCGTCCAATTCGCACCGCACGCGGAATAGCAGCCGCCGCATCCCAGGTGCGCCAGGTTCTTGGCGACTTTCCGCATAACTCGGCGGCCGCCCGTGCCGAGAGCAGCAGCGATGTCTGCGCGTCCTTGTTCATGAGATCTCCTTGCCGGACCCGCGAGATTCCGGCGGTTGCACGAGCCCGCGACAGACGAAGTAGGCACTGATGCTGTCGATCTGCTTACGAACCGCTCGCCATTGCATCCCGAGCTGTCGTGCGATCTCGTTCACTGATTGGCCTTCCGCTAGCGCATTGCAGATCTGTTGAGCTACAGGCGGCAAATCCGCTACCGCTGCCCGAACATCGAGCGAGAGATTGGTGTGCGGCACGTGACTGCCCTCGTCGCTAGCCGCCTGTCCAAGCGACTCCTTGAATCGCTCGGTGCGAGCGACATGTCGGCGTTCGCCACGGCGCATCATCGCCAGGCGGCGATCGATCACGGCGACGAGGGCCGTCGCCTCGGTGGCGCCGTTGGATTTGGCCGGGTCGAAGACGAAGCCCAGCAGTTCAAGAACCAGCGTCTGCTGGGCATCCTCCAAGTCAACACCGCGCAGCCCCCGTCGTTTGGCGCGGCTGGTAATCAGCTTCAGCTTCCAAGTGTCGATCAGTC
>JBJOLO010000761.1:0-14184 GCA_046045565.1 Planctomycetota bacterium
GTGGATGCCCTCGCTGTTGACCGTGCCGATTCTGCTGATCCTGCCGCGGCTCGATGGACCCCTCCTGCACTTCGCGACTCTATCAACCGGATTCCTGATCGGATTGGCTCTGCCGGTGTTAATCAGTACGGGTCAACGCATGTTGCCCGAGAGTCCGCGCGTGGCGAGCTCGATCACCATGGGAGTGAGTTGGGGCATTGGCGGCGGGATCGTCTCAGGGATCATCGATCTCTGCGAACGATGGCAGTCCTACGATGCTGCCTTTGCGGGCTTTGCGGTTGCGGCAACATTATCCAGCGTACTGTGCGTTGCACTGCCATCTCCCGCAGCGCATCGTTCAGCCCAGGCTTGACCGCCTCGCGCGGTTCACTTGCGGGTATATCCCCCCGCATCCCTGCGTCATGTCCTGTTCGGAGCCACTTCATCGTCAGGGTATGTCCACCTGACAACGACCTGACGACCATCTCACGACCACCTCGCTTTTTAGTCACGTCGATGTGACTTCCGCATGATTTTTCGCGGATAACTCGCGGCCTGGCGGCTCAAAACACGCTGGCATCCGGCATTCCGAGCATCCGCCATCATGTCGAGGAGGATTGAGCACGGAGTGAAATCCTTGCCCGCGTCAGGGTCGCTGCGTATCATTCGGCGATGCCTTTGGTGAGGAGATGCAAGAGGCATGATCGCCATGAATGGCGTGCGCGGCGCAGGTTGTCATCCGCGGGAAATGCGGTCAATTCGCACGATCGAACCTGAGTGTTTCGACCGTGCGGATTGTGTGGAAAGAATGGTCCACAAGCCGAGCGTATCTTTTTTGACCGTCGCCAGATCGTGACCTATATTCGAGAGGCTGACGTTCCGTCACTGTTCAGCCAAAACAAAAGTGTCGCGTGGATACCGGTTGCAATCTCCGATTGCGACGTCACGCCGTGCGGCTTTTGATGTCCCACAATCCTGAAACTGATTCCGTCGTCACACCGGCGTGCTATGCGCATGGCGTGCGATGGTGCATTCGGCACTGATGGAACGCAATATGCGCATTCGGATGTCGCACATGAGGCCGGTCTCCGCGATGTTGGCGGTGCTTCTGGCGGTTTCCTTCGCTTACGCTCCTTCGTCCGGTTATTCGCAGGTGCGAATCCCCGGTTCCTCCGCCTCCACCGCGATGGCGGACGAGGACGTTGCGTCCCTTTTGCAGAAGGGGCAGCAACTGGAGCGCGACCGACGGTGGAGCGAAGCGATGACGCATTACGAAGACGCTGCCCGGCGTCTTCCCGATCGTCGCGAAATCCAAGACCGGCTCACGATCTCGCGAGCCCACCATGACGTCACCCGCCGCTACAGCGATAGCAGCTTCCAGCAGGCAGTGGACAAGATGTCCAAAGAGGAAGCGACCGAACTTTTCTCCGAAATCTTACAGAAGATTCATACGCACTACGTGCAATCGCCCAGCTGGCACGACCTGGTTCGACGCGGCACATTCATGCTCGAAGTGGCGTTGACCGAACCCGCTTTCTTAAAACGTCATGTCCCGAACGTGCCGGCAGATCAAATCAACGCAGTACGGCGCGCCCTACGGGCTCAAACCGATGCAGCCGGATCTCGGACACGCCAGGAAGCGAAAGACCATGTTCTGGCGGCATCGCGGTTTGTCCACGACAAGCTCGGCATCTCCGACACCGCCCTGCTCTTAGAGTACACCAGCGGAGCCATCACCTCGCTGGACGAATACTCCACCTTCCTTTCCGGCGACCAGCTGGACGAACTGTTCTCCCAAATCGAAGGCAACTTCGTGGGACTGGGCGTGGAATTGAAAGCGGATGACTCGACGCTGCTCATCACCAACGTGATCACCGGCAGTCCCGCCGAGAAAGGCGGGTTGCGTAAGGGCGACCGCATAATCGGCGTCGACGGGCAATCCACGCACGAACTGAGCACCGACAAGGCCGCCGACATGCTGAAAGGCGTGGAAGGCAGCCAGGTGAATGTTGAGCTCGAAGACCAGCAACACGCGAAACGCGTGGTGACCTTGATGCGCGAGCGAGTCGAGGTGCCGAGCGTGGACGATGTAAAGATCGTCGACGAGGACAACGGGATCGGCTACCTCAAGCTCACCAGCTTTCAGAAAACGACCAGCCGGGATCTCGACGCGGCATTGTGGAAGCTGCATCGATCGGGCATGAAGAGCCTGATCGTGGATGTTCGCGGCAACCCTGGCGGATTGTTGACGGCGGCGGTCGAGGTATCAGATAAATTCCTGGCAAATGGCACGATTGTGCGAACGAAGGGCCGCAACGCCAGTGAAGACTTTGATTACAAGGCGCACAGCGTCGGAACCTGGCGGATGCCATTAGTCGTGATGATCGATGGCGACTCGGCCAGCGCCAGCGAAATTTTCGCGGGTGCGATTCGAGATCATAGCCGCGGTAAACTGGTAGGCACCCGCTCGTACGGCAAGGGCAGCGTGCAGGGCATCTTTCCGCTCAGTAGTTCCACCGCCGGAGTCCGCCTGACAACGGCCAAGTTCTATTCACCAAACGGTCAGCCGATCAGCAATCGCGGCGTCATGCCCGATGTGGTGGTCCGCTCGACCGCCAAGCCATCACTGGACGGCGATCAAGACGCCGACGGCTTCGACGCATTCGACGCCGCACTGACCGCCGCCATGCAGCAGGCCCGCAGCCAGCTGTCCCAGCGCTAAAGCAAAGCGATTACGCTGCGAGCGGCACGACGAGACTCGCCAATTCGGCCATCCTGCCTTCGTGCCGCATCTTCCGAAGCAGTTCACTTGATGCTTGCGCTCTCGCGTTCGTAAGCAGCTACATGCACGAATGGAGTGAGCGAGGGCGGCCGTCAAAAGAAACCCCAATCGCTGGATTGGGATTGGAGCGAGCGTATCTAGCCCCGAAGGCCCGAAAACCCGAGGTTTCCAGGCCCAGCGTTGAGGGGCCAGTGGGCGCTACAGGATTCGAACCTGTGACCTCCACGGTGTGAGCATGGCGCTCTAACCAACTGAGCTAAGCGCCCGTGAGGTTCTCAAAAGTGTAGCCGATTCAATTCCTGACGACTAGTGGCTTGTCGGTCGGAGCGATTCCGGTTGTGAGCCCGGTCCGGCGGGCCGTGAGGCCGTGGGATCCGAGGCGGTCGTTAGCCGGGCATTCAGGCCGAGACGTTGTCGTTGTTCGAAGCATTGCTGCTGGAGGCATTCGTCGCTGCGGTGCTGGTATCCGCAGGCGGGGGATCGAACTTCGGCGCGGTCGGTTCCTCGTAGTCGTCGTAGGACTTCGTGACTTTCCTAGACGAGGATGAATTCGACGCATACGACGAACCGCTCGAAAACGTATCGTTCAAGTTCACCTGCGATTGAATCTCGCTCAGACCGTTGCGGAAATCGCGGTATCCCTTGCCGATCGTCTTCATTACGTCGGGTAGCTTTTGACCGAAAAGCAGAATCGCCACCACGCCGACGATCATCATTTCCATCGGGGACATACCAAACATATCATTCGCTCCTGATCGCAATCGATTCGGGAAAATATTAGAGGTCTACCGTTGCACCCCGTCGCAGAGAACGCAGACAGGATGCCTGCACGAGTGAGCCGGACGGGTTCGCAAACTTCTTGGTTGCAAATCGCCTCGCGGCACGATGCCCATGTCAGGCATGGGCTCGCCCGCAGTCGCAGGTCGATTCGGTGCTTTATGCTTCGGGCTTGTTGGGAGTCGACGTGCCTTCGTCATCGACTCCGGCAACACCCTTCTTGAACTCGACTACACCGCGGCCCAACGACCGCATCACGGTAGGCAAGCGGTGCCCAAACAAAACCAAAACAATGATCGCGATGATGATCAGTTCCCAGTGTCCGATACCAAACATGGTTGCTCTCGCCCTTCTTGGTTGGCTTCACGACAGGCATTACCCCGCCGCAACGAAAACGATGCGAAGAAAACAATCCGCCCGGCCGATCGTCGACCTGTCTCTTGCGACCGCTCTCCAAAGCCTATCACTTCGAAGAAATCGTCTCGCAGACAAATCATCTCGGCCTGCCCTGGCGACTGGAACTTTCAAGCGGCGAAAGCGGGAAGATGCCCGGATGGGTAACTCCAGAACCAGCTTGTTCAGGCAGACGGGTAGGTTGGTCTGCCTTACCGTTCCAACGACCTTATTCTACCGATGATCCGTTCGCTGTCAAACCGCGAATCCCCCAACCGGACAGGTTCCGTATCGAGCTGGGGACCGAATTCAGGGATGCCTGCCGGGAGGCTGAACCGGAGGCATTTTTCGCAACCCGGCGGTTCGGCCGCGTGATCCGATCAGCGGGTTTTCGTCGTCGTTTCCTGCAATCCATCGCGGCGTCGATCGGCGACTTGATAGATCGGCAGGTAGCGGTAGTAGACCTCCAAACACAATGCTCCTAGCGCCGTGCTAAAGACGCGACCGCCATACTGGCCCCATTGGGCGTCCGGGTCCCAACTGCCCCCGAGTTTTCCGCCTCGCCGCTGTCGCGTTAACAGCTGTTTCTTGAGTGCCTCGTTCCACACTTCCCAGTCGCGGCCCTGCACTTGGAACATGGCAAGCGTCCCGTAATACCAGTAATACAGGTTCTCATGACTGGCCCGAGGCAGATTACTGCGGAGAAACTCCGCTGCCTCCACGCCGTGTGCGGGTCGATATTGATCCATGAATACGCGGCAAACAATCGCTTCAGCCGTCATCGTCGGCGAAGGCCGCTCGCCCGGTCGATAACTCGCCAGACCTTGCTGTCGGCCGCTGGAAACGCTTTCCAAAAAACGCCGCATACCTGTGAACGTCTTGTCGGGAATGCTCAGCCCGCCCGACTTCGCACTTTCCAGCGCAAGCACTTGCCAACCGAATTGGCTCATGTCGCCCAAGTCGCCTTTTTGATACCGCCATCCACCCGATTCCGGATGCTGTGCCGCAATCGTATACGCGACACCACGCTCGACATAGGGCTTGATGCGAGGATCCCCCGTCAACGCATACGCTTCACACAACGCCAGCAGCCCCATGCCGTGACAATACATCGACGCGAAGAACTCGGCTTGGCCCGCGAAGGATCCTTCGGCCGATTGACTGCGCAACAGGAACTCCAGTCCGTGCTGCACGGTTTCCTTGTAGTCGCCCTGCAGATGCGAGTGCCCCGCGCCAAGGAACGCCAATAGCGCCAAACCGCTGATTCCCGTATCCGCATGTGCTCCGGCCCCGCCCCGATCGTGGCCGTTGATCCGAATCTCCTGTCCTGCACCAAAGGAATCGGCATCCCAGCGCCCGTCCTCGCTTTGATTGGCCGCGAGCCAATCGAGCGCACTCTTCACTGCCGCTTCCGTATCGGCGCCTCCACCGAATTGCAAGGCGAATAGCGAACGATCGGCCGACACGCGATTGCGATACACCACCGGAATCGGTTGTTGCGTTGCAATCTGTCGATCGGACACAACGCGCGACGCCGTCGGAGAACTCGTCTCCGCTTCCGGGGTCGCTTCCGGCGATGTTGAAGGCTCGCCCGACTCGGTCGCGGCGATGTTCTTCTCGCTGCTACTTTCATCGGTATTACCCGAACTCGCCTGATCGCCTTGCAGTTCGGCCGTCGCCAGCGGATCGATCGGTGCCGGCGGCACGGACGATTGCTCGCGGCTCGACGACCTTTCCATCAGTGGCGGAACGGGCCGCTCCATCGGTAACGCGCCAGCCAAGGGCACCGCAGCCTGCAAGAGATCGGGAGCCACCATCGTCGGAGCGGATGGCGGAGTATCGTCCTCCGCTTCCAGCATGGGCGGAGGTTCGATTGGGCTCTCCCGCACCAAGTTCGCCGTCGCAAGATCGTCGGCATCCTCGCCCTCGTCCCCGTCGCCTCGCAGGTGAATGCTCACTACCCCATAGCCATTCCCATAGCCGCCGGGATGGTAATTCAGGTGCGTGGCGTAGGCGAGTGCCAGCAACCCCACATGGGCGACGACAGCATAGGCGACGAACTTACCCAGCGGTCGCGATCGAACCCATGCCGTTCGCGTGCTCGCCAACGCACCCGCGGCCGTTGAGCCCAGGCAGAGCCAGACCAGAACTTGCAGCCAGAAATCACTGCTGGTCCAAGCCGTGCCCGCCAGCAGCAGTCCGTCCGACGCGAAATTCATCGGAGCCTTTCCTGCGTGTCGACCTGCACAGCCACATCGATTCGCTGAATCCCCGCCTTGCGGCACGCGGCCAGCACTTCCGCCACGTGTTTGTACGCACCCTCGCCGTCCCCGCGCACGATCACCGCCGCATTCGGCACATCGCGACGCAGCCTGGCAAGCTGTGCCGCAATTTGTTCTCCCGCGACCGGACGCTGATCGATCGTCACCTGCCCGTCGCGATACACATTGATGATCCGCGCCTTACCCGCGGTCTGGGACGGTTTCGCGTCCTTCACTTTGGGCACCTGAATCTCCAATTCATGCTCCATGTCGGAGAACTTGGTGCCCACCATGAAAAAAATGATCAACAGGAACAACACGTCGATCATCGACGTCAAATTCATCGTAGGCTGTTCATCAAGATGGGTTTTGAGAGGCATAGGTTAGGCCGCCGACTTTTCTTTCCGCGAGGAACGCGAGGTACTTCGCGACTCGGCCGAAATCAGATCGACCAATTCCTGTCCAGCAGCGTCGATATCCATCACCAGCCGATCGACACGGCCGACGAAAAACAAATAGATGATCAGCGCGGGGATTGCGACGCACAGTCCGGCCGCCGTCGACAGCAACGCTTCGCCGATTCCGCTGGCCAACAGTTCCGACTTTCCCATCGCATCGCTGGACGAAATCGTGTTGAAGGAATGGATCATGCCGAAAACGGTGCCAAGCAATCCCAACAGCGGCGTGACGGTGGAGATTCCGTTGAATAACCGCAGGTACCGCCGCAAATCGTTCGCCACCCGTTCACCGGCATCCAAAACAGCCTGCTCCACTTCCACAGCGGGACGTCCCCATTTCTTCACCGCACCGGCAAACACTTTTGCGATCGGACTCTTGTTTTCGTCGCACAGTTCCAAAGCCGAATCGCGTTCCAACTGCCCTTCCTTTACCTGCGCTAAAAAACGCTTGACCCACGGTCCGGGAATCACCCGACCTCGCCGGAGCGCGACAAACCGCTCCATCGAAAAAACGGTCAGCAGAAACGAGCAGACGCCGATCGGGATCATCACCGGCCCGCCGTCGCGCAGCATGCCCAACACACTGCGAGTGGGAATGCCGCCGGCAGGTCGCACAGGCAATGGCACCGATGTCTCTTCCGGCGTCTCTTCCGGACGGCCGTTCTCTTGTGCTGGAACGAATCCGGTGCCCAGCACCATCAGCAGCGGCAACAACAGCAGCAATCGTCCGATAAAGCGAGTCATAGGATTATTCGATTACTTTCTGACGGGTGTTTTTGCTTGAGCGGCATTCATGCGCCGCGAGGCTTCTTGTGCGTAATTCGATTCCGGTGCATCTTTTAACAACCTGGCATAGCGTTGGATCCCCTGGGATTTCTCCCCGCTGAGCTCACAACATTTGCCTTCCTGCAAAAGGGCAACCGACTTCCAGGTCGGGTAGTCGTACAGCTGTACTCGTTGGAACGCCGCGATCGCCGCGGGGTATTGCCGCTGACGCATCAGCGATTCACCGATCAGCCACTGTGAAATCGCAGCGGTCTCCGAGCGGCCACCGACAGCGGAAAGTACCACTTGCTCCAGATGCTTGCGCGATTCCGCGTACTGCCCCTGTTCAAACAAACAGCGGCCACGCAAATAGTCCGCTTCATACCTCCGGCGGAACTCGGGCATGGTTGCATCGAGTTGATCCAGTGCCGGATAGACGTCATCCCAGCGCCGCAGTTGAGCGAGGCTTTGGGCCTCGCGCAACAGCGTTGCTCCGCGAAGGGAGTGGTTTTTCGCGATCAAGACCTTGGCCAACGCATGCCATTCGCTGACCGACTCGCGATACCGCCCGCGTCGATACAAACTCTCCGCCAACCAGTAGCGCGCTGGCAGCGACAATTCGGCGTCGGCGTGGCTCCGTAATTCACCCGCGAACTGCTCAACACGATCCCACTTCTCCCGCGCTGCTTGGCTGAGCATCGCCATTTGCAGCACATGACCGCGCAATGGTTCTGCGATCTCGAGTCCGAGTAGCGGTTCGAGCATCGCATCCAACCGCTCCCAATCGTGAGCCCGGTAGGCTTGTTCCGCGAGTCGATAGCGGGCGTCATTGCGGTAACGGCTCGCCGGCATCTCGTCGATCAAGCGCGTGAACATCGCCTGCGAAGCGGAAAGGTCGCCCGACTCCTGCAGGATCCAACCCAGTTGATACATCGCTTCGTCGCGCTGACGATGGGAAGGAAAGTCAGCGAGGATCCGCTCGTAAACACGTTTCGCCTGGGCGTTGTCGCGCTGAGTTCGATACGCGCGGGCAAGTCCCAACATAGCCACGGGAACTTGATCCGAACCTGCGTGCTCCTCCGCCAATCGCCGGAATTCCTCCGCGGCAGCCGCATGGCGGCCCTCCGCGGAGTAAATCTGCCCCAACAGCATGATGGCATCGGGCCGGCGAGAACTGTGTTCGTGCTCCCGCAACAGGCGGTCGATCAGTGCTTTCGCATCGTGTAATTGTTGCTGCTCGTAACAGCCTCGCGCGGCCACCATCAATGCCGAGTCCGGAGACGGGGCATGATCGACCAACAAATTCGAGATCAACTTCGCGAGTTCTTCCTCCTGGCTTTGGCGCGCCGTGGTGATCAACACCTCGAGACTCGCCGCCGCCGATTGCGTCAACGGTAAATCAGGCTCGAGTTGCTTGAGCGACTCGCGAACATCCGCCCATGAACCTTGTTGTGCCTCGCAAAGCGCGATTTGGGCCCTCAGACGCACGCGATCCGAGCGATCTGCAGCCAACTCCAGATGCTTGCCTAGCAGCCCGTTTAATCGGGCAAATTCCCGGCGATGCTGCCAGTAGTGGAATTCGAGGATCGACAGCGCGGTCCGTTGCTGATCCCCATTTAATGTTCGTGCGAGCTCGCCGAGCAGCATTTCGGTCGCATCAAGGTTCTCAAGGCCATACTCGGCTCGTGCCAAGTAATATTGATTCCACCAGCGTTGCTCCGCGGTCAAGGTCCCCGAGGCAGTATCGACCATCGGCCGAAGCAATTCTCGCGCCTCGGCAAATCTGCGTCGAGCCAGAAACGATCGCGCTGACCACTGATCCACCCGTGACCGTAGCGGACTCAGCGGATAGCGACTTTGAAAGTCCTGCGCAAGCCGTTCCGCCAACTCATGGTCGTTGGTCTCGACCGCGATCGCGATTTGAACCTCCAGACTATCATCGCCCCAGGCGCTATTCGGCCACGATTCGACAACCTGACCGTAGTGCGTCTTGGCCGCATCGATATTGCCAACGTGACGGTGTGCCTCGGCAAGACTGAAATGCATAGCCGGAGCAAGCCTGTGGGAAGCGGCCACGGAAACCGCTTCCTCCAAAATGCGAATCGATTCGGTCCAGTTTGATTGAGCCGCTTCACTTCTCGCCTGCCAATAACGAGCTTCGACGAGGTGCGGACTATCGGGTTCACGCATCGCATGCTGAGCAAACGTCGATGCCGCATCGGCGTACCGCGTGAGCGAATAGCGAACGACGCCTAAACGAAATTCCGCCTCGGCGCAACGCGCGCACTGCTCGTCAGCGGCAAGCTCGCGATAAATCGCTTCGGCCTCACCAAAATGTTTCAGCTCTTCATGTGCTCGAGCTGCCCCAAAACGGCAATCGGCAACCAGCGGCCCTTGCGGGAACTGTTCGATCGCCCGCGTGAACCATGTCAGTGCGGCTTCATGCCGACCGGCTGCCAGCTCCATCTCGCCAAGATAGACTGTGGCAAAGCCGGCCAGTGAATCTTTCGGATGTTCGATGAGAAAAGCCTGCAAGCTTTTCCCCGCAGCCTCGTGATCCCCGCTGAGATACGCGCACTCGCCACTCCGAAACTGCGCCTGCTTCGAGAAATGGTGCCGAGGCTTCTTTTCCAGGAACCGGTCGTAATAGGTGCGTGCCTGCTCCGGTTGCTTCGACTGCAAGAACGACTCGCCCAAATAGAAATAGGCCAATACCGCCCGGGGACTCGACTCGTGCCGTTCGCATAGCTCCCGCAACGATGTCGCGGCCTTGCTCCAATCCCGATCGGAATAGGCTTTCGACCCCTCCTGCCAAAGACGCTCGGCTCGTGCCATGTCCTCCGCGCGCAGCATCGTCGTCCCAGGCATGAGTCCATGCGAGAACAAGGCCAGCATCCACGCCACGAGAAGCAGATTTCGTGACGCTCTAGCAAATGCAATGTTGACGAAGGCGCAGTGGCGAAGACCGTACATCCGTGTACCTTCCGCGCAATCCGTTGAGCGGGCAACCGACAGTCGGTTCAGTCAAGCGGCGGATTTTGTCACGTTCCACGCGATGCCGCAAGAGCGACCGCCCTTCCGCCTCTGCCAGCACCGGCAACAGTCGGGCATGCATGATGCCTGGGCCCTGGCTTTTCCAGGCTTTTCCAGTCTTTTTCCAGGCCTTCCACCCTGCTAGCACCGCGATCGGGTGGATCTAATTTCGCGTGGCAGGTCTCGACCAGCTTGTCGGTCCGAAATCACGCGCGATCGCCGCGACATCGGCGTCGGCTTGCGTGCGGATGTTTTCGAACAGCAGTTTGTTCTCGGGAGGCATGAACTCCGTGTGCTGAATCTGTCCGAAGAGCGAATCGGCATCGATACCCGCTCGTTCGGCTGCGTGTCGCAGCAAGGCGAGCGCGACGGCAGTGTCGCCGTAGTTTCGTCTGCCACCTTCGATCGCCGCCACCACCAAGCCGCGCCGCAGCCATGCCACGTCATTCGCCGTTTCGATTCGCATCGCCAGACGCCGAACGTATTGGCACATGTCCGCCAAATCCCCTTCACGGCTTATGAAAAACTCGCGAATCTGCTTGCGCCGCTGGCTGTCGACTTTCAGATAGAGGTCGGCCATTCCGGTCCAACGTGCATCGGCCTCGCACGTGCCAATCTCATCCCACGCGCCGATTTGAGCGTACTGGCCGGAGCCGGGAAGTTTTTGCCAGCGGCCAAATTGTTTGGTGTTCTGAAGCGGCTTCTTCTCCGCCGCCATTTCCTGGTAAACATGCTCGATGTTTTCGACTCGCGTTTTCGCTTCCACGCCCGCCCACTCTTTGTAGAAGGGCAAGTCAAGCGTTTCCTTAATCTGATCGAGTTTCTGACCGCCATCGATACTCTTGCGCACTGCAGCCCGCAACTCGACAAAATATCGCCGCTGCATCGCGATCAGTTCCTTCCCCGCCAGTTCGCCGTGTCCGGGGGCGACCTGCTTCGGTTGCAACTCTTCCATCGCAGTCAGCACCGAGATCCAACTCTCCGTATTGCTGTCGCCGGTGTAATTAAAGGCACCGTTCACACAGGCGTCACCCGTGAACAGAATCCCGTGCCGCGGCAGCCACGCGACCGCATCGCCTGCAGTATGCGCATGTCCCAGGAATAACAACTCCACGCGCTGATTGCCGTCGTCAAAGATCAGTTTATGGCTGAAGTACAGCGATGGCATTGCGTACGCCAGAGGTCCGTATTCGTCCTTGCGTTCGGCATCCTTCTTCGCCTGCATGAACGCATCGATGCCCTTGGTCTGAAATAGCGGCTGACTTCGCTCGTGAGCCACCACCGTTGCACCGATTTTTTCGTACTGCTGATTGCCATCCGCGTGATCACCGTGATAGTGCGTATCGAACGCAAATCGAATCGGCTTGTCGGTGTATTTGCGAATCACCTTGATCACTTCCTCCGCCTGACCGGGGAAGTTCGCATCGATCACCAGCACATAGTCCTTGAAAACCACCCAACCTTGATTGCAGCCGGTGAACTTGGGTTCGGTCTGCGCTTTTCGAAAGTACACTCCCGGCGCAAGTTCCGTGATCTTCACTTCATTCGGCGCCGCCGTCGCGTAGCGAACCGTCGTTTGGCTGGCGACGAAAATCACCACCGCCGCGAAGAGGCTGACCTTGAATCGAGAGGTTTCTGCCGTCATGTTTTTTTTCTCCGTGATCTATCAACTCGCACTGCGGATGCGCAGCGTCGATATTCTGCCCGACAAGAACGCTTTGTGCCACTGGACTCATCGCGAGCCTGGTGCGACACAAGATGGTCGTCACCCGAGGACGTCACGCCAGGATATCGCGGACCACTTGTCCGTGAACGTCGGTCAGCCGGAACTGGCGGCCCTGGAACTTGTAGGTGAGCCGCTCGTGGTCGATCCCGAGCAAATGCAGCACGGTGGCTTGCAGGTCATGCACATGCACCGGATCGCGGGCGACATTCATCGCCAAATCGTCCGATTCGCCGTACGACACGCCCGGCTTGACTCCGCCACCGGCCATCCAGAGGCTGAACGCATACGGGTGGTGGTCGCGTCCCCAGCGTTTGCGATCATCGAGATTACCTTGAATGAACGGCGTGCGTCCAAACTCGCCGCCCCAGATCACGAGCGTATCGTTGAGCAGTCCGCGTTGTTTAAGGTCTTTCACGAGTGCGGCCGACGGTTGGTCGGTGTCGCGACATTGAGTGTAAAGCTCCGTGGTGAGGCTATTATGCTGATCCCAACCGGCGTGCATCACCTGCACGAATCGCACTCCGCGTTCGATCAGTCTGCGGGCCATCAGGCAATGGTAGGCAAAGGTGCCTGGTTCGCGGGCCTGCGGACCATACATCTCCAGCGTCTCGGCGGACTCCTTCGATAGGTCGGTCAACTCCGGCACGCTGGCCTGCATCTTAAACGCCATTTCATATTGAGCGATTCGGGTGGCGATTTCGGGATCACCCGACTCCTGCAACTTGAGGGCATTCAACTGGTTGAGGTCATCCAGTTGACCGCGTCGGGTGGCGCGACTGAGTCCTTCGGGGTTGGTGAGGTACAGGACCGGATCGCTGCTGCCGCGGAATTTCACTCCCTGAAAACGCGACGGAAGAAATCCGGATCCCCAATAAAAGTCGTAAAAGATCTGCCCGCAGGTCGTACCTTTGCTGACGGACGTCATGACCACGAAAGCAGGCAGGCTTTCGGCCTCGCTGCCGAGTCCGTATGCCAGCCACGCACCGAGCGTAGGCCGGCCGGGGATTTGCGCGCCGCTGAGCAGCAGTGAAATGGCCGGAGCGTGGTTCACCGCATCCGAGTACATGCTCTTGATGAAACACAGGTCGTCAGCGATGGAAGCGGTGTGCGGCAGGAAGTTGCTGACCCACGCGCCGCTTTGACCTCGCTGCGAAAACGGCTCGACCGGAGCCAGCATCACCTTGCCGGTCGGACTGCCGGTCATGGTGCTGAATCGTTTGCCGGCAAAGTATTCCTCCGGCACCGGCTTGCCATGCATCTCGGCTAATTTCGGCTTATAGTCGAACAAGTCGACATGCGTCGGCGCGCCGTTCTGGAACAAGTAGATCACATGCTTGGCCCGAGGCGCAAAGTGCGGCAGACCGGGCAGGCCGACGGCATTGTTTGTCGACGCGTTCGACGCGTTCTGGCCAAGCAAATGCGCGAGCGCTGCAGCGCCGATACCGGTCGCCGATTTCCCGAAAAAGTGCCGACGGGTCAGTGCCAGACGGTGCGCATAGGCGTCGGTGCCGGGGCGAGTAAAGGCACTTTGCGAGTGGTTGAACGGGTTCACTTGGTTATTCCTTGCAAAGCGTCTCGTCGAGATTCAGCAGCGTATTCCCAATTGCAGTCCACGTTGCGAGCTCAATCAGATCAAAGCCGACCGGCCTTGCATGTTCGCCTGCCTTTAGCAACTGCTCAGCCGCTTGGGGATCGGCGGCAAATTCGCCTTTTAATCGTGTGTACGCTGCAACGAGAATTTGCGTCTCCGCTGCCGACGGTTCGCGCAGCAGTGCCGTGCGATACAACCATCCAACCTGATTCCCGGCCGAACGATCTTCCGCCTTGACGACGTCGGCGGGCTGCCCGGCCATTGAAAGCATCTGCTCGGCGAGTGCTCGAGCAGCCTCGAGGTACGTCACATCGTTCAAGATCTGCAAGGCCTGCAGCGGCGTATTGGTTCGCGTTTGCTTCACCGTACAAGTCTGCCGCGATGCGGTATCGAAAAAAATCGTCGGTGCCACGATGCGT
>JBJOLO010000573.1:0-6374 GCA_046045565.1 Planctomycetota bacterium
TTCGATCTTCTTCATGACTTTTCTCGATATTTGTGTGTTGTGTTTTGACAGGCGGAACCCCGGATGGATCGCGAGGGCTGCCTTCGACCTGCAAGGTCTGGACAAACTCCCTCGCGATCAAGGATGTTTCCAACGACTGCACCGCGAGGATTAACCGCACCGGTGCTCGTTGACGCGACGCGAAAGATTAACCGTTCGCTCGATTCATCACGAATCCGTGGTACGCGTCGTTGCCGTGCTCACCGATATCAAGACCCTCGATTTCCTCTTCTTCCTTGACTCGGATCCCGATGGTGTGCTTGAGTACCAACCAAGTGACGGCAGACACAATCAGCGTGTAGACACCGACCATCCCGACACCGACAAGTTGCGCGACCAGCTGCTCCGTACCACCACCGAAGAACAAGCCCGCCTTCGGACCGCCGGTGATCGGAGTGGTGGACAAATCCGCCACGGAGAAGAGTCCCACGCAGATTGTGCCGAAGACACCGTGCACGAGGTGCACCGAGATGGCACCGACCGGATCATCAATCTTCATGCGGTCAAAGAACATCACGGCCAACACCACCGTCACGCCCGAAATCGATCCGATGATCGCCGAGCACAGTGGATTCGTGAAATAGGCAGGAGCCGTGATCGCGACGAGGCCGGCGAGACACCCGTTTAGGGTCATACCGATATCGGGCTTGCCCAGCAGAATCCACGAGGCCACCGTTGCTGTCATCGTTGCGAACGCGGCAGCCAAATTGGTATTTACCGCCGAAAGTGCTGCACCTGCTCCACCATCTGCTGCGATCGACATCGTGCTGCCGGGATTAAATCCGAACCAGCCAAACCACAGCACAAGGCAGCCGATGAAGGCGGCAGTCATGTTGTGGCCCGGAATCGCGTTGGGCTTTCCCTCTTTCGTAAATTTACCGATGCGAGGTCCCAGAATGACAGCGCCGGTGAGCGCCGCCCAACCACCGACGGAATGGACCACCGTCGAACCTGCGAAGTCCCAGAAGTTCCATTTCGCAGCGAGGTAGCCGAAACCCCAGATCCAATGCCCCGTCACAGGATAGATCAGCACCGCCATCACGAAGCTGAAAATGATGAACGCGATGTATTTGATTCGCTCGGCCACTGCTCCCGAAACGATCGTCGCCGCCGTTCCGGCGAAAACCAATTGGAAGAAGAACTTGCACCACAGCGGCACGGTTGCCCATGCGATCGCTGGATATACACCCTCGTAACCTTTGGTGGCTTGAGCTGGACTGTTGTCGGCACCTTGAACCATGACCGATCCGGAAGATCCGATGAATCCGCCGTCTCCTGCACCGAACATCAGGTCCCAACCGATCAACCAGAATCCGATCGAACACACGGCGAACACCACGAAGTTCTTCGAAAGAATGTTCACGCAATTCTTGGCTCGACAGAATCCGGACTCCACGCATCCGAAACCGAGGTTCATAAAGAACACCAGCATGCCGCAAACCATGATCCAGATCGTATCCACACCGACGGAAAGTTTGCCTAGCAATTCCTCGGTTGTGGGAGGCGGTGCCGCCGCCGCGGGAGTTCCCGCAGCAGGCGCTTCCGTCGTCGCCGCCGCAGCTGCCGGAGGTTCCGTCGCGGGTGCTTCTGATGCCGGCGCTTCGGCTGCCGGAGCCTTCGTCGTTTCACTCGCTTCCTGACCCGACGCGTAACCCGCGCTACAAGTGCTGATCAAAACGATAGCCAGAAGCCATCTCCAACGCTCTGTTCTAAGAAATCGCATTGTCGATACCGCCTTTCGAACTGTGCCCATGATTCAGAAACCGCTTACTACACATCGCCCGCGCGGCAATGCAATGCTCGCGCGAAGCGACTCCTTAAACGGCGATAGCATGCTGCATGCCAAAACCAGCATGCTCGATGAAAGGCGTCCTGGGTCGTGCCCCGGACATCGCCAAATCAGCTCGAAAAAATGGCGGTATTCGCCGCGAAAAAACGCGGCTACAAAAAGAAAACAGCTCGCGATAGCTCCCGTTCGAAACAGGGTTGTCGATCAGCGAGTGCGTAAGAAACGGGCACGACTTGCCTGCATCCGGCGCGAAGTTCCTTTGCCTACGTGAGGGGAACCTGCTGACTTTGAAGATCAACCAGCTGAAATCGTTATAACCGGCAGAAGAATCGTTTATTTCGAGCCTGCATGGGTCACTGGCACGAATACTGCATTCTTGACCCGCGTCTTTGCTGGTTTCCGCCAAACCAGCAGAACACCCTTTACGGCTCGTGCCGGTCTCTGACCGGCCGAGTCGGGGTGTTCTGCTGACCCCGCTATTCGGTGGTAAGTTTTTGGAGTGCGTACAGAGCTTTGTCGGTTCGGAGGTAGATCACTTGGTCGATGGCGGCAGGAGCAGCCATGATGGAACCCTCCAGGGCGTTCGTAGCCAGGAGCTTGTACGCTTTGCCCGGTGCGATGACGAACGTATTCCCCTCCCGGTTTCCAACGTAGATGCGGCCATCGGCGTAGATTGGCGAAGAGCTGAAATTGCCGCCCAAGCGTTCACTCCAATGAACTTCACCCGTCTTTGCATCGAGACACGTGGCAATCCCTTTGTCGCTTACGAGGTAGAGTTCGTCTCCCACCAGCAACGGTGACGGCATCTGCGGCGCTTGCTTCTTGAAACGCCACGCAATCTCCGATTGCTTTCCACCAAGCTTGACTGCCAGGATTTCCGGTTGCATGAAGCTGGTGCTGAAGTACAGCATTCCATGTCCCGCAACCGGTCGCGGCACAATGGAAAATCCTTGCGCTTCGTACGAAAGCCGCCACGCTTCCTTTCCGGTCGCGGGATCGTAGGCATACAGCCAATCCGCGCCCGGTGAAAGTAGCAGGGGCTTTTGGTCCACGTTGACGACCAGCGGTGTGCCGTAGGCCTTTTTCAATTGCGGATTTTCATTGAGCTTTCCTGTACGATCGGTTTTCCAAGCGATTTTTCCGGTGTGCTTGTCGAGCGCCACGATGTACTGCAGGTCACTTCCGTCGCAGTGCACGATCAGCAGGTCGCCCCACAGGATCGGCGAACTTCCCGGACCGTTCTCGTGGCGAATACGCAGTTCCTCGTTGGTCCAGACGATCTGTTGGGTTTTTGTGTCGAGGCAAACCGTGCCGTTGGTCCCGAAGTGGCAATACAATTTGCCGTCTTCAATCACGGGCGTAGGCGACGCAAAAGAATTCAGTGCGTGCACCGGATCCGGCTTGCTGACTTCGAGAAGTTCGCGATCCAACACAACTTTGCCCGATGTTCGATCGACTCCGACGGCTCGAAGCTTCAGGCGTCCAACCATGGTGGTTGGTTCGCCTCCTTTGTTTGCTTCGAGTTTCGCCCGTTCCTCGTCCGTCAGCGGTATTTCGATCGCCGTCGTCATCCAGATGCGATCACCTTCGATGACGGGCGACGACCAACCTCGACCGGCGATCTCCGTGCGCCAGCGCACATTTACCTTGTCGCTCCAATGCACCGGCAAGTCTTTCGCAGCGGCATGCCCGTTGCCTTGCGGCCCGCGAAACTCCGGCCAGTCAGCCCCGACAGACGCCCCGGCAAATAAGACGACCAGGACAAGACACTTGAGTTTCACGTCAAACTCCTTCGAACTGGATACGGGTTGTCACGGGAACCAAACGAATCGTCACAGACATCTCGCCTCGATCCTCAAGGCACTGCGGGGCACTGCATCATGGCGGGGCACTGCGGCACGGCGAGCCCAATCGGCGAAATCCAACACCGTTTGGAGTGACGGTTTTAACATCCCGGTGTGTCGCTTACAAGAAAATGCGAGGCGGGAAACACAGTAAGGGAATCGCCAACGATATCACGCCGATCAGCATGCGGAACCAGCCGAGTTTGACGGAATCGTCCTTGGTGGGCGGATGATCGGTACCGAGCATCAGGACAATGAACACCATCGGCATCCAGGACCACAAATCGAGGGCGACGATACAGGCAATCGCGCCCACCATCAACGTGCGAGCGATCGCATGCGCCCACTTCCGACCGAACACCGTGTAGAGCACGTGGCCTCCATCGAGTTGGCTGACCGGAAGCATATTCAATCCGGTAATCAACAAGCCGACCCAGCCTGCCATGAAATACGGATTCAATTGCCATTGCGAAATTCCGCTGCCGGCAACGTATCCCGGCGGTGCGCGAAAATAAAAAAGGATCTTCAACAGCAGCGGCAGCTGCAGCTCAAACAATCCTCCCGAGACCGTCATGTCTAACTTGTTGACACCGACGACCAGTACGGGAATGGCCACCACCAGTCCGGCGATCGGTCCCGCTAGACCGATATCGAAAATCTCCTTGCGATTCGCTCGCATTCCGTCCATCGCGATGACGGCTCCCATCGTTCCTACGCTCGAAATAGGCAGCGGCAGGAAAAACGGAAAGCTGGCCGGAATACGATACCGCAGGGCTGCCAGGAAGTGCCCCATTTCGTGTGTCGAGAGGATTCCCAACATGCAACCCATGTAGATCAAGCCATTCTGCCACTGCGTCAGCATTGCGTGACGCACGGACAAGGTCGGGTAAGGCCCCTCCGATCCCAACAAGTAGAACGTGGGTAACCAGTGCGTCGCTCCCGCCCAAAACACCGAGACGCATGTCGCGAGAAAGAGGAGGATCGGCAATCGCAACCGGCGTTTTCGACGCAAGGTCGTAACCATGTCCTCTTCCGTCAACACATAAGGCGCTGATGGAATGTATTCATCCTGATAGCGAGAATCTGCATCCATCCTGGTACGATAGCCGACGACCGATTATTTCGAAACCCCTCGCGGTTTGCCCGTTGAATTATCCTCCTGTCTGCAGCCAAATCGATCGGCAAAGAGCGTGATAAGCATGCGACTCGATAGCATTAGCCAACCCATTATGGAACTCGCCAAAGCAGCCCTATCCATCCTCGTCACCTTTGCCATCCTGGCGGATGACTGCCCTGGTGAATCCCCTCTTCAATCTGACGCGCCTCTTCAATCCAACGCGTCTATCCGAACCACCGCGCCAATCCGATCTGACGAACAGGTCCTGTTCTTCACCGGATTCGGAATCGAGTCCGCCGATCGCACGAACTGGAAGATCTCGATTCACGGCTGGGTGTTCGAAAATGAAAACAACTCACCGACACGCAAACTTTTGCTGTCAACCATGAAACGAGCGGTAATCGAGGCCGCCTCGAACGACTCCCATGGGAACGATCTCAGCGAAGCGTTGCTGGAGCGACGTCTTGTGGCTTTTCTCGCCGACAACGAGCGTCGCAAGACGATCGCAATTCAATGGGGTGATCGCACCGTGACCGCGACGCCGTCGGAGTCTGACGGTCACTTCTTCGCCAGTTTTACCGCGGATGCGACAGAGATCGAACGCTTGCGTCGCCTCGACCGAATTGACTTTCGTGCGGCCCTATCGGACAAGGACCATCGCGACTTTCGTGGCCAAATCGTGCTGATGCAACCGTCGGCCGTGCTCGTGATCAGCGACATCGACGACACGATCAAGGTCACGGAAGTTCGCGACAAGCGAGCCGTCCTCCGCAACACATTCCTTCGGCCATTCGTTGCGGTGGAAGGTATGGCCGAGCGCTATCGAGGCTGGACGGAGAACGGCGCGCAAATCATCTACCTTTCCGCGAGCCCCTGGCAGCTGTATTCCGAACTGCATCGCTTCCTGGAGGAATCGCGATTTCCTGATTCTGTCTTGGAACTCAAACGAGTCCGCTTCAAAGATCGCTCGATTGCGGAATTATTTGCCAGTCCCGAGGATTACAAGTTGCCGAAGCTCCGAAAACTGATCGAGGAACAACCCGGTCGACCGATCGTTTTGGTGGGCGACTCGGGAGAGAAGGACCCTGAAATCTACGGACAAGTGGCTCGACAATACCCCGATCGCATCCGGAAGATTTTTATTCGAGACGTGACGAACGATCCCGTCGATTCGCCGCGCTATCAGCAGGCGTTTCGGGACGTGCCGCAGCAATGCTGGCGTCTCTTCCGCGCCGCCGAGGAACTTGAACCGCGGTTCTCAACGCGCTGAGTGCGTTGACCGGACATTTTTCGACAGCGCGTTGAAACTCGCTCCCGTGTCGCTTATGTTCACGGCACCCGACAGGAGAAAAAAATGCTTAAGACTTCGCTTCGTCAGTTGGTACTGTGCGCAGGGACACTTTTGATCTCCGTTCCCATGACGGTTGCCGCCGCAGATATTGTCACGTTGGAAAATGTGCAAGAGCCGGCCGCCAATCGCAAAGAGGAGCCGAAGGCCGCCGCATTCTCTTTGGAGCGGGCGGTGCATTTTCTTGACTCTGCTGCCGTCGACTGGCAAAAGCAGCGCAAGTGTTTCACTTGTCAT
>JBJOLO010000010.1:0-3139 GCA_046045565.1 Planctomycetota bacterium
GCCGTTACCCGCCATCGTTGGAAGCGATTGATCCGTGAAGCCTTTCGCTTAAGCCGCACGCAACTCCCGGTCGGTTTCGATTTGGTGGTTCGCCCGAAGCGTGGTGCGCACGCGGATTTCGATCGGATCGCGAAGTCGCTACCTCGGCTTGCCAACCTGATTGCTCGCCGTAGTCCGCAGGAGGACTAATGACCGGCGATCGACGAAATGCAAATAGCCCCGCCCCCTCACATGAGAAACCTGCCTCCGACCATGCGCGCCCCGAATTCTCTTTAGGTGACACGCACCATGGTCCTACGCCACAAGATCTCTCCTCGTCGGATCATCCCTTGCCGGGAGACGGATTGACGACTGCCACATACGGGGCGTCCGCCGCGAATCGCGGGCTGTTGCAAGCTTGTTGGCATTGGTGCGCTGTCGTATTTCCTTCCTGGTTCCTGATTGCGGGTGTGCGCGTGTATCAATGGACGCTCAGCCCGATCCTCGGCGGCCACTGCCGCTTCAGCCCCTCCTGCAGCCACTACTTCATTCAAGCCGTTCGCAAATACGGGCCCTGGAAAGGAAGTGGCAAGGGCGTACTCCGCATCTGCCGCTGCCACCCGTTTCATCCCGGCGGCTACGATCCCCCGTAAACGCTCATCGTTCGGGATCGGCTCCGCATGTCGAGATTGGTGTTCGGAGGCCGTAAGCCCTTTTCGACGGCGTAAGCCTGAGCGACAAAGTCTCGAGTGACCGTACATGACCTGACCACGTCGACTCGACTTGAGCTGCTGAATCAAGACCTTACGCGAAACGCGGAGAGTGCTAGCGTCTGGTCTTTCGAGCACGTTGGGCAGCACTCGGCCGCAATCTCTACGCAGTTTCCCAGGAGGTGTCGGGGTACCGCTGCGAAATCGTTTCGATCGCCAGGACCGGTGCAGGAGGCTCAACTTACGCAGTGCGCAAAGCCGATGTCCAGAGTGAGCGGGATTGTGCAACCCGTCATGGTTCGAGCGTATCTGCAAAACGGACTATGGCACGATGCCGCCATTCGGATTGCGACCGCATCAGGTGGTCGTCAGGAGGACGCGATGACCAGGCAGCGATCCCGCCGCGCGGCGGGTGTTTCTCGATTTCAGCGGTCTGCTCGTTGGGCGGTGACACTCGCGGCAACGTTTGGAGCGAGCACGCTCGGAATCATGCTCGCCACCCATCGTGTGCGAGCCGACGAACGACCATCGCCAGATTCAAACCGCGGCTATCAAGTTCGCTTCAGTGATCTCGAGGCCGCCGCACAACCGAATCCGGCTACCGCCGAGTCGGCAGGTTCCAGTCAAAAACGGCAATCGACCAAGCCAAGCAGCAGTTCAAAAACGGCGACGGCTCGGAAGCTGACGGCGAAACCAACTGTCAAGCCGACAGTCAGCCACGCCGCACTGCCGACTGACTACAACGAAGCAACCAACAGCACACGCACCGTCGCGGCGATCTTTGCCGCCCTGACAGGCGCGGGCCGCACCAAGGTCGTGTCAGAAAATACGGCGAAACAAGACGAGGCAAAACAAGGCGAGGCGACACCGAGCACAGCCAAACGAGGCGAGACACAGCAAAGCCCGGCAAAACAAATCGAGTCGAAGCGTCGCGAGTCACCGTCCAAGGGTGCGACTGCCACCTCGGCGCGACTGTCGGATACGGTGCGGGTCAACCCGAATCCGAGCGACACGAATCGCGATGCGGAGATCACCGAACCGAAGCCGACTGCTCCGGTTACCAGTGCCGCTACATCAGGCGTGACGACGTCGCCTGAATCCAAGCCGTTCAAGACCGTGAAGAAACGCATCGTTAAGTCGAAAAAGTCGGGAGCTGCCGAAGCAAACTCGCGTGACGGTGTCGACTCGGCCACTTCCTCCGACACGCAAAATGCAATCGCAGCGAAGAAGGCGAACGACGACTTGAGCGTCGAGTTTTGTGCGACCGACAGCGTGGCGAGCGAGTCTTTCGGTGCAGACATCCGCACTGCTTCCAATCAACCCGGCGGCGCGAGAACCACGCGATCGAAGGAAGCTGTGGCCGGCAAGAATGGTGGCAGTGACAGCGAAGCGTGCGACGAGTCGTGTCTCACCCCCCTGCGGTCATTGTCGAGCGACCATTTGCGTCTCGAGTCGCAACCGGCCGAGAACGCCGAACGAGCAGAAAACGACTCCGCATCGGACTCGGTCGATGAGAAGCCCGAGGTCGAAGTAGGTGCCGAGGTCGGTGCTGATGCTGGTGCCGATGCAGGTGACAGTCCAAGGAGGCTGAAACTGCACTCGGCGTCCCGTGCCGACATGCAGAAGGAAGCCGACCGGGCGATGGATGTCTCCAAGCGGGTCCTCAACGCGATCGGCTTCCGCCCCGCCTCCACCGTCCGGTCAGCACCGTCCCGGTCGAACTGAATCGGGCCGACGCAGCAACCAAGCCTAGGCGGCGTAAGTTCCCATCTCCGCACAGCAGCAGATCGGTGTTCGTCATGGTATGCGGCGTGGACTGCCCCAAACCAACCCCAGCCAACGCCACGGCATGACTCAACCGCTCAAAAGTCTACTGCTGGACAGTTTTCAGGACCTTCATTAGAATCATGGCAGATCAATCGGGGCGGTAGCTCAGTTGGGAGAGCGCTGCGTTCGCAATGCAGAGGTCGAGGGTTCGACTCCCTTTCGCTCCACTTCACGCCAGCCGTTGTCAGCGATAGACAACGGCTTCTTTTTTGTGACAGGCAAACGACTTAAGTCGCCCGACGCCGTCCATCTTGTCGCGACCACTTCGGCAACGATTTGGACAGCCGATGACAGCTTTGGCCCCCGCTGGACCACAGTTGGTGCAACGGTTGGTGCAACGGTTCGACGGAGTGTCGAGGGTTCAAACGACCAGTCACACCTGCCATCTGTCCCCGTCGCCAGTTCGCGGCGGGAGTCGTTCGGCTCGAGCAGCAGCGACGGCAAAGCGTCGACGGCGGCCCTCATATCGAGCAGCCGCGGATCGGTGTAGACGTTCATCGTCAGATCGACCGACGAGTGCCGCATCTCGAACGCTCAAATGGCGATCCATTGGATCGATCCAGCGGACTCGTTCAGCCACCGTGCTCGGCTACTTTTTTTGACCCACTCTAACTGCATGTTGA
>JBJOLO010000582.1:0-5906 GCA_046045565.1 Planctomycetota bacterium
CGACCTCGAAGGCAGCGCATCGGCCCCGACCCCATGGCAAAGTACTTGCCTACGGAGATCGGCCACCCTGCGTATTGGGCCCCGAGGCACGCTTCAAGCGGCGCGTCGGTCGCCACGGCCACGGCGGGACCGCGATGCCCAGCCCAGTCGCTTGGTACCAACTGCACCTGCGCGCGGCCTCCCAAGCAGACCTCGGCCAATACCCTGCCGGCCTCGAGCCCCCCGGCGACCTTCACGCCGCAATCGATCACCGTCGCGCCGTTCTCGACGCTCACCGCCACACGCAAGGCTTCGGAGTCGTCAATCAACGACTGACAACGTTGCCTCGCCCGTTCATTCAGACTGCAAGAAGAGTTCTTCATCTCAAAATGATTGCGCATTTGCGGCATGGCTGCAATCGGTCCTACGCCAGCACGAGAACCCGAACGCGCCGCCGAGAACGCCTTTCGGACGAACACCATGCGACCAAAGCCGGGCAACGTTGTCGGCGCGAAACGGCTACCAGACGCAGGCCCCGACGTAGCGCTGATCGCGGTTAGCTGATCGCGGTTAAGCGGGCGCTCCGACGATCGGGGGCTTCCCCATCGCACGCCGCACCACGGAAAGCTGACCGCTATGCATCCCCTCGTGCCAGACCGCCATTTCAAAAACCGAGGCCAAGTCCGGCAGGAATTCCGGCGCACCGTCGGGCGTCTTCCCGGCCAGCGCTTCGTCGCTCAATTGACCCAAGATTTCCAACAAGGTGCCGCGACGTTCCCGCATGGACTCCAATACCGATTCGGCAGTCGGATAATCGGCCGGCGAATTGGTCGGCTGCGACCCCATACCGAATTTCGCTTCGAACTCGGGAAGCTTCACCGATCGATTCGGATCGACGATCGAGATGAAAAAATTGTCCGCGTAGGCCATGTGGCCCGCAAACCAGAGCGCGTGATTACAGCCCGGATGCACTTGGTGGGTCCACGCCTCGGGCGTATGAAAATCCTCGAGCAATCGTTCGCTGTGTTGCCGCGCGGCACGCAGTTGCCGCTGTAATCGTTCTTTCTGCGCCATCGATTGTTCCTCGAGATAAAACTTCGGCCCGAACGGTCGTTTCGCCCGGGGGCCGGCCGAATCGCCGCGAAAACCTTGCTTCTGCGATTCTCACCGAGGTGCCACCGCAGGGGAAGGGCAGGCATCAACTCGGCAGGCAGCAACTCGGCCGGCATTAACTCAGCAGGAGGCGGAACGACTGAGCAGGGGCCAAGCAGGCCGGACTCGAGGCGGAGTGGGCAAGCGTCGAGGCACTCCCCTTTGACGGATCGAATCGGGAAGCATACAAAGAGGGTAGGCGATTCCACGTCGGTGAGTGGCCCTCGCGAGGGGGAGCCGTGAACCGGGTCAGGCCTTAACCGGAGCAGCCCTAAGCGGGGTACTCTTGTGCGAGGGTCACTCTTCGACGTGCGTTTCCCGAACTTGGGTTACGCTCACGTTCTCTAGGAGCCGGTAATGCTCGGGTGAGCCATCTCGCCCGCGAGAGGGATTATGACCGACTCGACCACGCCATCCCGACCGACCCGCGAATCCTCACGCGAGTACATGGTCGTTGCAAGGCGGTACCGGCCGCAGCGCTTTGAGGAGCTGGTGGGGCAGGACCAGGTCTCGGTGGCGCTCCGCAATGCGATTGCGACCAATCGAGTCGGTCACGCCTACCTGTTCACGGGGGCGCGGGGAGTCGGAAAAACGTCTACCGCGCGGATTCTTGCCAAAGCGCTGAACTGCGTGAAGGGCCCGAGCGGCACGCCGTGCAACGAATGTGATGTCTGCCAAGGGGTCGCGTCGGGTGAAGATGTCGACGTCCTGGAAATTGACGGAGCGAGCAACCGCGGCATCGACGAGATTCGCCAACTTCGTGCGAATATCAACGTACGCCCCAGCCGCGCCCGCTTCAAGATTTACATCATCGACGAAGTGCACATGCTGACGAAGGAGGCGTTTAACGCCCTCCTGAAAACGCTGGAAGAGCCGCCTCAGCATGTGAAGTTCATTTTCTGCACGACCGATGTGGAGAAGATTCCCATCACCGTGCGATCCCGCTGCCAGCGATTCGATTTTCCGCCCGTCGATCCCCGCTCGATCCTGGATCGGCTGCAAGTGATTGTGCAGGCCGAAGGAGCCCACGCCGAGCCCGAAGCACTCACCCTCCTCGCGCGACGCGCCGCAGGTTCCATGCGGGACAGCCAATCGCTACTCGAACAACTGCTCGCGTTCTCCGGAAATGAAATCACGGTCGATTCCGTTCATCGGATGCTCGGCACCGCTCGCAGTGGCAATGTCTCGCAACTCGTGACCGCCATCACGCAGCGCAATGCACAAATCACGATGCGCATGGTGGAGGACGCAATTCGGGACGGTGTCGATGCCGGGCAGCTCGCTGAACAACTGCTCGGCTACTTCCGCGACATGATGGCCGCGCACGTCGGTTGCAACGCCGACCTGATGCTGCATACGCTGCCGGCGGACTACCCGGAGATCGTGACCGCCGGCAAACATCTCGGGCTTGAAACGCTGCTCGCCATGGTGCAGATCCTCGACCAAGCCGTCGTCAAAATGCGGCATTCGATGCACGCCCGAATCATCCTGGAAGTGGCCCTCGTGCGGCTTTGCAATTTGGAAGCCTTGCAGGACCTCGCGACCCTGATCAGCCAGTTCGAACACAGCGGCCCGCCGAAATCGCCTGCCACACCGCCGCCGGCATCCCCCGCAACACGCTCGCCTGCTGCGACCACCTCCCCCGTATCATCAAGCCCGCCCGTTTCAACAAGCACACAAGCACGTCCCGCCGGTTTGGGAACGAGCGCCCCACCTGCGAGCCCGGCTACTTCCAGCACGGCTCCTGTCGGCACGTCGACTTCCAGCACGACGCCTTCCAGCGATGGGCCTGCTTCCGCATCGTCCGAAGCCGTCGACGCGCAAAAAAAAAATGACCCGACCGAAACTTTGAACTCGTCGGACTCAACCTCTTCAGCCCCAAGCCAAGATCCTGCCTCACCGCCGATCGCGACGACCGCGACCTCCACAACGGCGACCAGCTCGATCACAAGCGGTTTTCAGGCAAGAACTTATTGGGAAGACTCGTTGAAGCTGCTGGATGACCTGACTGCCGACTATGCCCGCTTCTTCTCCGACGTAGCAATTTCCGCGCCAGATCGTCTGGTGATTCGATTTCCAGCCGAGTATACTCTGCAAAAGGAAGCGTGCGAGCGACCGGATCGGCGGCAGAAACTCGTGCAGGCTCTCGCCCAGGTCGTCGGGCGGGAAATCGGCTTGTCGTTTGAACTGTTGGCCGCTCGGGCACCTGCCACCGACGAACGTCGAAGCCCCGCGTCTCGCCGACAACGAATGCGGGAACTCGAAAGTCACCCCCTGGTCCAGGAGACCAGGAAGCTGTTCGAAGCGGAGGTGGTCGAGGTGTCCGAAGTTCGTCGAGCGGAAGGCTAGTTCGGACAGCAAGCCCCCGTGTGACTCGCTGACTGTGACTCGCTGAAGGCGACGTGCTTGCTGCGACGTACCGACTGCGATTGGCTATCCGAGGCGTGCCGGGGACCGATCACTGCTGCTCGCGGTGATGCGCTGAAGCGTGACCGAGGGGCGAGCATCATCGCACCTGCTTTGGCAGCGTGCGTATGGCAAGGGAATTGTGAACGGCGGTCTCGAACCGCAAGCGTCGCGGCAGGCGACCGGAAAGGAAAAGGATGTTCAAAGAACTGCTTCAACTTTCGTCGCTGATGCGTCAAGCGTCCAGCATCGGCGAACGGATGCAGGAGACCACAGCGCAACTGCGGCAGCATCGCGTTACCGGCTCGACCGGCAGCGGGGCGAGTGGCGGCGCCTTAATCGAAGTGGAAGCCAACGGTGTTGGCGAAGTGTTATCGGTGCGAATCGCGCCGGAACTGCTTGCGCAACGGGACCTGAGCACGATCGAGCAGCTATTGCCGGTTGCGGTGAACGACGCGTTGTCGCGGGCACGCCAAACCCAAATGTCTCAGATGCAGTCCCTTGGCGAAGGCCTGAACCTGCCCGGATTGCAGGAGGCATTGGCTCGAGTGCAAGGAGGACCATCGTGAGCCAAATTGCCGACTCCGTGGCGAAGGTGATCGACGAGTTTGCGAAACTGCCCGGAATCGGTCGCAAGTCCGCGGAGCGATTGGCTTATCACATCCTGCGCGTGCCCCGCGCGGAAGCATTGGCGCTTGCGGATGCCATTCGAGCCGTGCGGGAAAACGTCCGGTATTGCCGAACCTGTTACAATTTGTGCGAGGGCGATGCCTGCGTGATCTGCCAGGATCCCAAACGCGATACCAGCGTGCTGTGCGTGGTGGAACAACCCCGCGACTTAATGGCACTGGAACAGGCGGGAGTTTACCGCGGCACCTATCACGTGTTGCTGGGTCGTGTCGCGCCGCTGGAGGGCGTGGGACCCGACCAACTCACGCTCGGTGCGCTGGTGGAACGCATCCGTACCGGCGTCGTTCGCGAAGTCATCATGGCAACCAACCCGACCGTGGAAGGCGATGGAACCGCGCTGCTTATTTCGAATTTGCTGGCGGAGTTCCCTGTATCGATCACGCGGCTCGCAAGGGGAATAACGACCGGAAGCATTCTCGAGCATACGAACAAGGAGATTCTCGCCGACGCGCTGGTCGGTCGCCAAAAACTCTAAGTCCCGATCGCGACCAAATGGGACTTCGACAGCACGGCGACCGTTCTGCAACGGGCTGAGCCACGCCTGAAAGCGTTTTGCGTGTTAGATTTGTGGAGCGGAAAGGTCTCGCCTGGGCAGCCGCATCGGGCGAGCATCGGCAGTACCAGCCACCACCGCATTTATCGCGAAAGAAAAACCATGCGACTATCATTCGGTCTGGAAGCACGACAGGTTCAGGTCCAGAAACTGGCACCTCGAATGATCCAGTCGATGGAAATCCTGCAGTTGCCGATGATGGCCTTGCAGGAACGAATCGAACAGGAGATGTCCGACAATCCGGTGCTGGAAATCCAGGATTTGGAACCCAACGCCGGCACGGAAACCGCGGATCGCGAAAACCCGGACGCCCCCACCGAGAGCGAACGGGAACTGGTTGTCGACAGTACGAAGGATCAGGCGGAGGACTTCGAGCGGCTGGAGAACCTGGACCGCGAGGTGCCGGATTACTTCGACGAGTCGCCCCGACGTTCGGCGAATCGCGTGGAGGAGGAAGACGATCGTCGTCACGATGCGATGGCGAACGTCGTCACGCGTCCTGAGTCGCTCAACGACTACCTGCTCCATCAACTGGGCGAATTGGAATTGAATGAAGAACTTTCGGCGCTGGCCGAACGGATCATCTCAACGCTGGATGCCCGCGATGGCGGCTATCTCCGCAGCAACCTCCGCGATCTGCTACCGGCCGATGCGACCACCGAACAACTGCAGCGTGCGGAGAAGGCGTTGTCGATTGTGCAGGAGCTCGACCCCCGAGGCGTCGCCGCCCGCGACTTGCGGGAGTGCTTGCTGTTGCAACTGTCCCCTGACATGGACATGTACGAGCAGCTCAAGCAGTTGATCTCCGATCATCTGGAAGACCTGCGCGACAACCGCATGCCGACGATCCAAAAATCGACCGGCATGTCGCTCGACGAAATCAAAGCCGCATGGCAAGAACTGCGTAAACTGAATCCCAAGCCGGCAGCCGTGTTTGCCGATGCATTCGTCCCGGTCGTCACTCCGGACGTGCGCGTCGAGAAGAACGCGGAAGGTCGTTATGTCGTGATCCTTGACGACTCCCGAACCCCGACGCTCTACATCAGCGAATACTATCGCAATCGACTGGCCAGCCCGGATGCGACGACCGAGGAAAAAGAGTACATCAAACGAAAGATCAATGCGG
>JBJOLO010000088.1:0-7955 GCA_046045565.1 Planctomycetota bacterium
TTCTTAATTTCCGAATTGCCAGTTTTTGGGATCCGAGCCAGGCCAAGGCTTGGCCTGGTTTTTCATTCAATCAATCAGGCATTCACCCGAGGCATTTGCCGAGGGAACCACCCAAATAAACTTATCCCAAAAAATCTCTCTCTTCCCTTCGTGCTCTTCGTGCCCTTCGTGGTTAAAAACTCTTCACGGGAACCGCTCTCAATCGCTCACGATCACGCGGCGGCCTTCGATGCGGACGCGGCCGGTGGCCAGTTTGCGGAGGGCGTCGGGGAGTGCTTCGCATTCCTGCTGGAAGACGCGAGCGGCCAGGGTGTCGGGCGTGTCGTTGCTCAAGACCGGCACGGTTCGCTGCAAGATGATCGGCCCGTGATCGTAGTGGTTGTCCACGAAGTGCACCGTGCAGCCGCTTACCTTTGCACCGTACTCCAGGACCGCTTCGTGTACGTGGTGTCCGTAGAATCCGTGTCCGCAAAAGGCGGGGATCAGCGAAGGGTGAATGTTCACCACGCGGTTCGTGAAGTCGGGCGGGACGGGAACGAATTTCAGAAAGCCGCCCATTACCACCAGTTCCACCTGCGCCTCGCGGCAGGCTGCGAAAATCGCTTCGCCGTAAGCCGCGTCGTCCGCAAATGCCTTGCGCTGAAACACCTGCACCGGGATCCCTGCCTCGTTGGCGAACGTCATGCCCTTGGCGCTCGGGTTGCTCGAGATCACCAGCCGGATGGCGATCGGCAGTTCGCCGGCAGCGATCCTCGTCAGCAGATTGCGGAGTGTCGTGCCGCCTCCCGAGATCAGCACGGCGACGGACATCGGTGTGCCGGCTGCACGCGTCGGGAGATCGGCTGCATGTGACTGGCGATCGCTCATGACGAGGCGACTCGCACGTACAGCTGGATCGGCTGGTCGGCCACTTCGGACTCCACCGCCTCCGCGTCACGGACCGGGCCGGGCGATAGTTCCTGAGCCAGCGTTTCCTCCTGGATCGAGGCTTGGAACTGCTCGATCGCGGCCAGCAGTTCTCCGGATGCTCCGGCGATGCCGACCTGGATTCGATCGGTGTACTGGCAACCGAGTTCCTTGCGGCGATCCTGGATCAAGCGGATCAGGTCGTTGGCATAACCCTCGCGCAACAGGTCGGGCGTTAGTTCGGTGGCGAGCACCACGACGCAGTCGGGGCTTTGGGCTGCCGCCCAGCCCGGTTTGGCCTCGAGCCGGATCTGAATGTCTTCATGATCGAGCGCGACGATTTCGCCGTCGATGTTCAGTTCGACCTTGCCGGTCTTTTGCATCTGCTGCAGGAATTGACCGCCACTGCCTTGGGCAAGCGACTGCTTCACGCCGGGGAGGCGTTTGCCGATCCGCGGTCCCAGTCGCTTGAAGTTGGGCTGTACTAGGTAGTTGATGAACTCTTCGGCATTGCGGGTGTATTCGATTCGCTTCACATTCAATTCATCGCGCAGCAGCTGATCGTGCGATTCGAGCCAGGCCTGATGTTTGGTATCGCTGAGCACCACTTCGACGCGTGCGAGCGGCTGGCGGACTTTGAGTTTGTTATCCATGCGAGCCGACCTGCCGAGCGACGCGATATCGCGGAGCACGCGCATGCGATCCGAGAGTTGCGGGTCGATGGCGGCGTCGTTGCCTGCGGGGTAGTCGCACAGATGCACACTGGCGAGTGCCTGATTGCCGAACGTGCCCGCGAGGTTGCCCCAGATCGTCTCGGCCAGGAACGGGGTGAACGGCGCGATCAGTTTGGCGGTGGTCACGAGGCATTCGAAGAGCGTCCAGTAGGCGTCGATCTTGTCGGGCGACTGTTTGTCGCTCGACCAGAACCGATCTCGGCTGCGGCGCACGTACCAGTTGCTGAGCGCGTCGACGAACGCGTTGAGTTCACCGCAGGCGCCGAAGCTGTCGTAGGCGTCCATTCGCCGCACCACTTCTTTGCTGGTGCGATGCAGTTCGCTCAGGACCCAACGATCGATTTCGGAACGCTGCGCCACAGGTCGGTAGCCGGGGCAGGCGGCGAATTCTTCGGGCGTCAGTTGCACCACCGACGGCGCGGGGCTCTTGCCAGGATCCTTGTCGGGATGCGTGCCGGAATTTTGGCCGGGATCAAAGCCGTCGATGTTGGAGTAGATGATGAAGAAGCTGTAGCAGTTCCACAGCCGCAGCAGGAATTCGGGAATGCTGTCGCGGATGGCCCGTTCGCTGTAGAGGATCGAATTCCAGGGTGCCTGGTTAGCGAAGAAGTACCAGCGCAGCGCGTCGGCGCCGTAGTTGTCGAAGATTTCATCGGGGCTGCGATAGTTGCGCAGTTGCTTTGACATCTTGCCGACTTTGCGCACCACGCCGTCGTCGCCGCATGCTTTCTTGGCATCGTCTTCGGCGAGGAACCGCTGTTTGCCGTCGCGGCTCTCCCACCACTCGGCGAGCATCAAGCCGAGCACGATGCAGGTGCCGTAGGGGTGCGGGAATTTGTGTTGCGAGGCGAGCGGCGTTTTGCTGCGCGGGTCGCCGAACATCATGGTGCTGATCGCCAGCAGGCTGTAGAACCAGCCTCGCGTCTGATCGATCGCTTCGCTGATGAAGTCGGCCGGGAACAGCGTTTCGAATCGCTCGCGGTTCTGGTGCGGATAGCCCCACTGCGCGAACGGCATCGCACCGCTGTCGTACCAGCAGTCGATGACTTCCGGGACGCGCGTCATCCGGCCGCCGGGCGCAAACGGCGAGTCGTACGTGACCGCATCGATGTACGGCTTGTGGACTTTCAGGTCCTCGGGCAGAGACGGCTTGGCCTTTTTGGCTGCGTCCCAGACTTCGGTGCCGCGAATGCCGGGCTTGGCGAGCAGTTCGGCGTAGCTGGCGATCGCTTCCTGCTTGCCCGTCTTGTCGCAGACCCAGATCGGCAGCGGCGTGCCCCAGTAACGTTCGCGCGACAGGGCCCAGTCGATGTTGGATTCGAGGAAGTTCCCGAAGCGGCCGTCGCGGATATGGTCGGGAAGCCAGTTGACCTGCCGGTTGTTTTCCAGCATCTGATCGCGAAACCGCGTGGTGCGAATGAACCAGCTGCGGCGCGGGTACTGAATCAGCGGATCATTGTCGGCTCGCCAGCAGAACGGGTACGAGTGCAGGTACTGTTCGAGGTGATAAAGGAGTCCGCGCGATTTCAGGTCGCGGCAGATGTCTTTGTCGGCCTCTTTGACCCATCGCCCTTCGTAGTCGGGGGCTTCGGCGGTGAAGCGGCCGTTCGAGCCGACGGCACAGATCAGCGGCGGCCCTTCGCCCGGAGCGAAGCGAGCCTGTTCGTTTTGCAGCAGCTGGAAGTCGACTTCGCCGAACGCGGGGGCTTCGTGGACGGCGCCGGTGCCGCTGTCGAGCGTCACGAAGTCCGCAGCGCAGATGCGCCACGACAGGTGCTGTGTGCCGCTGCCGTCAGCCAGGCGGCCCACTTTGTCGGCGGAAGAGGCATAGTAGTAGTCGAACGGAGGCCGGTACCGCAGGCCCAGGAGTTCCTTGCCCAGGCAGGTCGATTCGACGGTGAGTTCCCGTTTGACTTTGGCGGCCAGGGTTTCGACCAACGCGCTGGCAAGGATCAGACGCTCACCCGAAGTGCCGTCCAGGACGGTGGCATATTCGAGTTCGGGGTGAACGGCGGCAAACTGGTTGCTGGGCAACGTCCAGGGCGTAGTGGTCCAGACCAGGAGCGACGTGCCGGGGCGATCGAGCAGCGGAAAACGCACGTAGACGCTTGGGTCGGCGACATCTTTGTAGCCGAGTCCGACTTCGCCGCTGCTGAGCGCGGTGCCGCCTTGCGCCCACCACCAGACGATCTTGTGGCCTTGGTACAAGAGGTCACGGTCGAAGAGGCTCTTGAGCGACCACCACACGCTTTCGACGAACGATTGATGGTAGGTGACGTAGGCTTCGTCGAGGTGCAGCCAGAATCCGATGCGTTCGGTGAGCCGCTCCCATTCGCGCATGTAGCGCCAGACGCTTTGCTGGCATTTCTCGATAAACGGTTCGATGCCGTAGTGTTCGATTTCTTCCTTCGAGTGGATGCCGAGTTCTTTACAGACTTCGACTTCGACGGGCAGGCCGTGCGTGTCCCAACCGGCTTTGCGTTCGCAGAGGTAGCCTCGCATGGTGCGATAGCGCGGGAACAGGTCTTTGATGGCACGCGTGAGGCAATGCCCCGGATGTGGCATGCCATTCGCGGTCGGCGGGCCTTCGAAGAAAACAAATCGCGGCGCATTGGCGCGGCGTTCGAGCGACTGCTCATAAACGCGCTGCTGTTTCCAGAATGCGAGGATCGACTCTTCGAGTTGCGGAAACGACGGGTTGTTGGGGACCGGTGAGAACATACGAGGTAGCTTATCCTGCTGCTAGTCTTACAGTTCTTCGTCTTCTTCTTCGTCCTCGGCTTCACCATCCTCGTCCTCCGCGTCTTCATCGGAGTCCAGGTCGTCATCTTTGCTGCGTGCGACCTTCCGAGTGGCTACTTTGGGGTCCTCGAAGCCGTCATCGTCGTCATCGGCGTCGTCGTCATCGAGATCATCGTCGTCGAGGTCATCGTCGGGTTCTTCTTCGAAGTCATCATCAAAGTCATCGTCGAAGTCTTCCTCGTCAAAATCTTCGAACTCGTCGGGCACGATTCCCGGTTCGTCGATGAACGGGCCGTCTTCATCGTCTTCGAATCCGTCGTCTTCTTCCTTTTCTTCTTCGTCCGTTCCATCCTCGCCGTCATCGGCGAGCACGATGTCAGTTCGTGGATTGACCGGGTCAACGGCATACCGGGTCTGGCGATGGAGTTCTCCGGACACGGGGACTGTTCCCTGGAGGAGGATCGCTTGGGAGCGGAGTTGGGGAAACGACGTAACAAGCATGCGACGGTCCTTGCTTCGGTGGTGAGTGACGCAACGAACGATACGGGGGCGAAACGCCACCCCACGAAGCGCTCCCTGCTGAGGGTCTTCAGTCCGTGTCGAAACGTGTGGTTCTAGGCTGTTTTGGCCGGGGTTGTCAAGGAATCGCCCCCTGGGAAATCGGCGTGTTGCGGGGGAGATCGTGAGCGCTTCCGGGCGAGCAGGCCAAAGGATTTGCCTGATCGATCGCGGGAAAGCCATAGGAAGAGGCCTGCATTGAGTCCCGCGCAGAGGCCTTGGGGTACGCCTGCGATATGCCTCATTCGGGCTGGTTCGAGTCCTGGTTTGAGTCCGAGGAGACGGCCGGTCAGAGTCCTAAACAGACTCCTAAACAGAGGCCTCGTCGAGTTCTGGACGAGTTCTGGACGAGTTCTGATCTAGGCCCTTATCGAGGCCTCATCGAGGCCCAGGGATTTGCGTCTGGGAGGCTGGTGGAGAGCTGTGGAGCGGGCGGCGGGCGAGTGTTTAGGCCAACAAAAATGGGCGGAGCCAGCCGAAGCCAGCCCCGCCCAACACGGGGGTGAGAAAGCCCAAATGATCGTCGCCAAGCGATGCAAGCATCAGTTGGAAGTGCCAGGCGACAACTGTAGATTACTGCGCAACGCAGGGGGTGGGAAATGAAATGTGCACATAAGGCATGTGGAATTGTCTGAAAAGCAGCTGCCCTGCGTAGGCCGTAACGATTCTATCGACCATGCATGGCTGTCGGGGCGCGGAAGCGCCGGTCCCCTCCTCCGCCGCGCGCATTCCAAGACACACACGTTTGACCTTGGTCGGCGCCGCCTACTGCATAATCGTGTGTGTCTCGGAATGGGTCCGCAGGCCGGGTGGAGGATGATTCGGTTCGTCGTAACTGTATCGTAGGTATAGGCTTGCGGACATGGTCGGTGTCGCTGCGTGAGCTTGATCACGTCATTCCGAGACACACACGATTTGGTTTGGTCGTGGCGGCGGCCGAGTTCAATGTGTGTGTCTTGGAATTGAGGACGGAGTCCAAAACGTGTGTGTCTTGGAATTGGGGTGGGGGGGGCGGGTTTCGACCTAGGAAGCGGTTGGAATTCCCGCTACACTCCGCCCCCGCATTGGGGCGAGATAGCGCCGATGACTTGGGTCGAGAAAGCACCGACGAAGCGAGGAGTGCGAGTTGATGTCCAACACAGCAGCCGGGCGCAACACAGAAGCCGGGAGATCGCAACTGACGATCGCCATGATCGTTCGCAACGCCGCCGATTTTTTGGATGAGACGCTGGAGAGCGTGCGCGGCATCGCGGATGAGATCGTGATCGTGGACACCGGATCCACCGACGAGACCACTCGAATTGCCTATGCTCATGCGACGAAGTTGATCCGTCGCAGTTGGGATGATGACTTCTCGACGGCGCGAAACATGGCGCTGGCTGCCGCTACGGGCGATTGGGTGCTGTGGCTTGACGCGGGCGAAACGATCACGCCGAAGGATGCGCAAGGCTTGCGTCGGTTTGTCGACTGCGAAGCGGACCGGCAGACCGCTTACGCACTATTGATTCAGGTGCCACAGCATGGGGCGAACATTGCCGGCGAACAGATTGCTCGCATTCGCTTGATCCCGAATCTGCCCGGGGTCACCTACGTGGGGCGCATTCGCGAGAGCGCGGAGGAGTCGCTGGAGCGGCTTGGCGTAACGTTAACGGGCCTGCCCTACCGGATTCATCGCGGCGTGCGCGAGCATGATCCGCAACGCCGTTTGCAGCGGGCTCGACGCAATGTGACGCTCGCTGATTTAAGCATACAGGAAAACGGACCGTCGGCCGGCATGTTGAATTGCATCGGCGATGCCTTGCAGGTCCTGGGGAACACCGAACAAGCGACGGCCATTTTTCAGCAGTCGTTAATGATTGCACCGGCCGGTTCGACGGAGATGCTGGAAGCCTACTACGGGTTGCTCACCACGCTGGACGCCGACCCTGCCAATCGACCGGCGCAGCTGGCTCTGTGCCTCAAGTCGCTGGAAACCTATCCGCTCGACGCACAACTGCTTTGTGCCATGGGCGGATATCTGCAAATGCAGGGACGGATGGACTTGGCAATTCGCGCGTACGAGACGGCCTATCGATACGGGCAGGTGAACCCGCGCACGTGGCATTTGGACGAGATCCGCGAGATCGCGGCCTGCTGCTATGCGATTGCCCTGCAATTGCAAAATCAGTTAGCGGACGCAGTGCAGATTTTGCAGGCAGCGATCGCCGAGAACGCCGATTCGGTCCGGTTGCATAAGCACCTGATCGACCTGTACATCAAGCAAGGGATGAAGAACGAGGCCATCGCGCAGGCTCGCAATCTGCCGGCCTGCATGGCGAATGCGGAAGCCTATCGCAATGCGGTGCGTGGCGCGTGTATGGCCTTCGATCGAAATTGGCCGAGCGCCCGGGCGTATTTGGAGATGGCGTATCACGACGGTTGTCGCGAACCGCTATGTTTGCGCTGGTTGACCGTCACGCTGCTCGCCATGGGCGAACATCCGTCCGTTCGCGCGATCATCGAGGAATGGCGGACGATCGAGCCGACGAATCAGGAAATGCAGAGCTACCTGAAACTGCTGACGCCCGATCACGCGGAGTCGACAGAACCGACCGGCTCTGCCCGGCAACTGCGGCTGGATTCAGGCTCGACCGAAATACCTTCGACCAGCCAGATCAACGCCCCCATGCCCTCCGCAATCAAGGGGCCATCGCAAACGCGCGCGGCATCCTAGTTGGTGCTCTCCCCCCCTGCTCTGCTGACAGCAGATGATTACAGCAGCCAGGCTGGAACTTGATTTGAGGTCAGGTGACACCAGATGGGTTCACCTTTGATTCTGGGAAGAAAGAGCCAACTGCTTCGTTGGCCTTGTTCAGCATGAACTGCTGAAGCATCACCCAATCTGAATCGGGGCTGGGGTGGAATCTTGATTCAGGGTCAGGTGACATGAAAAGCCTCTGCTGAAAAATCAGCTAGACGAAGAGCCAACTGCTTCGGCAACCTTGTTCACCACAAACACCCCAGTCCCCTGGACTG
>JBJOLO010000090.1:0-10160 GCA_046045565.1 Planctomycetota bacterium
AAAGCGCTCACCGCACCCATCATGATGGGTGTTCCCAGGAAAAGTGCGGCACCGTAATCTTCGTATGCATAGACGCTGATGCCCAACATGACGAGGCAGATTAACACGCTTGCCGCTACACCCGTCAGTGCGCTGTGAATGCGACGATCAAGCTGCGGAGCCGGTTTGGGTATCGCAAAGGAATAGCCGCCCCGCGACGGCTTCGCCGCAAGCAACAGCATCAAGGCGAAGTTCAGTACTGGCATCAAGACGAACAGTCCGACCCAAGCGGTGAGTCCCGCATTGACCGCGCGCCGGACGCTCATCGAAACCGCGATCCAAACGAAGGGCAGCGACCACCCAAACAACGCCCAGGCCAGCCAATCCGGCGCTGGAGGTGCGAGATACTGCTGCCGGATGCTTAGCAGCGGATTGAGGAAATCTGTCGGCAGGAAGATCCGCTCGCTGTAATAGTAGATGGCCGAGGCTTCGACGAGATACTTGAATAGCATCAGTCCGAAACCGGTCGCGGCGTAGGCGGATCGACTGACGTCACGCGAAAGCCCGAACCAAAGCGACAGGATTCCACCGCCCGAGATTCTGACACCCGCAGCGCTCCCGGCAGGTTCGGGTGACTTGCCCGGTTCCGGCCAGGACGATTTTTCCGGATGGTTCGCGGCATCAGCGGCTGCGTTCGACTCCGGGTGGTCATTCATGCAGATCTCCTGATCATGGAAAATACCAGACACACGTGACTACAGGTAATCGTGTCGAGAGAGTTCGCGGATCAACCGCTGCAGGTGTCCTGTTTATCGATAGCAGTAGACTGCATCGGACGATCGTACCAACAGGGAGTTGTTCGCGACGGCTGGTGTTGACCAATAGACTTCGCCACTGGCTCCTGTTTTCAACTCGGCGAGTACTTCGAATTGTTTGCCCGTAGCGATAACCAGGATGTTTCCCAGTTCGTTGACCAAATAGATCTTATCACCGACCACCACCGGGCAGCCGGCAGCCAGCGTGCCGCCGGGCAATCGTTTGCGGTAGACTTCTTTACCGGTTCGCTTGTCGTAGCAGGTCGCCGTATTCCCGAAGAAATAAATATAGTCGCCGACAATCACAGGCGATGGCATGCCGGCTCCGCTTTTAGAACCGTGCCACAGGATCGCGGCATGTTGCGAATTGCTATCGGTCAGCGAAAGGTCGCCGGTGTGCCCGGCAGCGATCGCGGCCATCGGCGCACTGCTGCCGGGGCTGGATGTTCCAAAATAGACCGCTTTGTCGTCGGCTACGACGGAGCAGGAGAACGAGGTATCGAGGCCCGCGTAACGCCATCGTTCGTTGCCGCTGGCAAGATCGTAGGCGATCACGGAGCCTTGTCCGGCCGTTACGACTTCGCGAGTACCTGCGTTGTCCCAAATGATCGGCGTGGCCCACGAACTTCCTTTGCCTCGCTCGGCTTTCCATCGCTCCGCGCCATCCGCTGCATTCAAACAAAGCAGCGATGCCGAATCGTCGTTGTAAAGCTGTGCGAATAGTTGGTCGCCGGTAAGAACCAGCGACGAACCGGTGCCGAAGTCGTTGGTGATTTTCTGAGCACCAAGCGACTTGGTCCATTTTTGCTGGCCTTCAAAGTCGTAGGCCGCAAGGACGCCTGCAGCACCGAACATCGCGTAAACGGTATCGTCTGATGCGGCGGGTGTTTCGGTCGCGAACGTGTTCGACGCATGCTTTGCGAATGCGGGCACCGCATCAGCAACCGTCTGCTGCCAGAGGATCTCACCCGAGTCAAGCGATAAGCAGACCAGTCGCCACTGAACGGGCTCTTTGGGTTTGGCTGCCTTCCCCATGGTGCTCAAGTCGAGCACACCGCCCATCATTCCTTTGGGCTTGCCGTACTTGGCAACCGCGGTGGTGACGAACACGCGATTGCCGACCACAATCGGTTGCGACCATCCGCTGCCGTCGACGGCGGTCCGCCAGGCAGGTTTCGGGGCCTCTTTCCATGAATCGGGCAACGTGTTTCCGGCAGCAACGCTCAAGGCAGTCCCGCCGCGAAATTGCGCCCAGTCGCCAGCAAATGCGTTTGCGTGGATGCCGCAAATCAGTAGTCCAACCGCAAATAACAAAAGCTTTTTCATGGCCGAGGATGCTCCAGGAGATGGGATGTGCTGAAACCGCAAGTGCCTCGTTGAAACCGGAAAAGGCCTGCAAAAGGGGCCTTAAAAAGGGGCCTTAAAAAGGCAGGCACGAATGCGGGCCAACGGAAAAGCCGGGACGAGCAGATTATAGCCGCCACGATCGGTTATGTAAGCGCATTCTTTCAGGGCGGTTTCCTGCAAGTTTTAAAACAATTCGCGTTGCCGCAGCGATGGTTTCGCGACGTCGGCGGGCGATAGGGGCAGCGGCGGTAGCTCCGGAATGAAGGCTCGTACCGCTTCGTGAAACAGCCGGGCCATGTCCGGCGCAAAGGCGTCGTTCGGTGTGTGGGTGAAGAAGTACGGCTCCCGTCCCTCCGCAATCCAGTGCGCTAGGACCGGGGCCCATTCGCAAAGCATCGTCCCGCTCCGCTCGACGTCGTTGCGGCCCACGAAGCGAACCAGAGGCCGTTTGCCGGTGACGGTGCGGCACAAGGGAACTCGGGGCTTTCGCCGCTGTGACTCCGCTTCGTAATCGTCGGCCGGCGGACCATCAAAAATCGCGCGGCTGTCGAACAGCACGCGATCGACGTCGTGTTTAGCCAGCAATGCGTCGAGCATGTTTTCTTCGGGGCCCATGCCAAAAAAGTCGGGGTGGCGCACTTCAACCGCGTAGGGAAATTCGGTGGGCAGTTGAGCAAGAAACCGGTCCAGGCTCGCGATCTGCCCCGGACCGAATCGGGCCGGAAGCTGCAGGAAGGTCGGGCCAAGTCGATCGGCTTTCGCGAGTACTTCCAGCACGGCCAGGAATAATTGCAATTCCGCATTGCAGCCGACGAGTTGTCGTTCATGACTGATCGCCTGAGGGAACTTCAGTGCGAAGCGGAATCCCGGCACTGTTTCTTCCGCCCAGCGCCGCGCGGTCTCGACGGTCGGAGTCGCGTAAAAGGTGCTGTTGCCTTCGACCGTGTTGAAGCACCGCGAATACGCGTGAAGCCACTCGCGACGTGCCGCCCCCGCGCGAAAGACTTTGCCGACCCATGCCGGACAGGCCCATACAGGACAGCCGAGATAATACGAACGAAGGTTCATCGTGTTTCAAGGAGGCGAACTGGGGGCGATGAAATGCGGGTCAGGGTTTACGTTGTCGAACAAGCGACATACTCGACGTGTTGGATGGCTCGAGGAAGTGCTCGGACGACCCGGGCAGTGATCGGAATGGTGGACGTGCCCTACAGCATACCGTGTGTTGTCTGGTGATGGATCCTGTTTGCCGACTTGTTTTGTCTGCTGCTGGACGGGTTGCCGCAGGACGGTATCATGAGGCGACCCATTGACCGACAACGTGCCTCCATGGATCCGGGATGTCATACATGTCATCGATTCCGTCATCGAAACGCTCGTCGCGCCGTCATTTCCTCCAGGCCACGGCGACCGTCGCGGCCGCACAGTTGTTGCTCGACTCTTCGCCAACGACTCGCTTGATGGCCCAAACCGCATCGAAACCGTTGGTGGCCTACGTCGGCACGTTCAGTTCGCCATTGAAAGACGTCCTGCCGACTCAGGTGGATTTACCACCGGGCAACGGTCGCGGGATTCATATCTTTCACGTGAATCGTGATACCGGCGCCATGGCACCGGCGGGGTTGTACGCATTAGGCACTAGTCCCAGTTGCCTGGCGGTGAATGCGGCAGGGACTCGGGTGTACTCCGCCAATGAAACGGATCGAGTCGGCGACACCAAAGAAGGCACGGTCAGTTCCTTCGCCGTGAACCGCGATACTGGGATGCTTGAACTGTTGAATACGGTGCGATCGGGAGGCGCGGGGCCAACCTATGTCAGCATCCACCCCACGGGCCGATTCCTGCTCGTTGCGAACTATTTTGGCGGCTCGGTGTCGGTGCTGCCGATCTTGGAGGACGGTCGATTGGGTGAGGCGACCGATGTGAAAAACGACGAAGGCAAGATTGGTCCGCCGCGCGCGAAAAACGCTCCGCCCGGAAGTTTCGCATTCAGTGGCCACGACCGCACCCATGCTCACATGATTCAAGCCGATCCCTCGGGTCGATTTGTGTTACACGTCGATCTGGGACTCGACCGAATCTACATCTGGAAGTTCGATGATCGGAAGGGAACGCTTAGCCCGGCAGCGGAACCATGGGTGACGCTGCCGCCCGGAGACGGACCTCGGCATTTTCATTTTCATCCCAATGGCAAGTGGCTCTATTCAATTCAAGAAGAAGGCTCGACCATCGTGCTGTTCGACTACGATGCCGACACGGGAAAGCTCACGGAGCGGCAGACGGTTCCCAGCTTGCCGCCCGGCTATGCGGGCAGCAATTTCTGTTCGGAGATTCTGGTTTCGGCTGACGGCAAGTTCGTGTACGGCGGCAATCGATTGCACGACAGCATCGGCATCTTTGCCATTGATGGAAAAGGTGAACTGAAACAGATCGGCAACGAAGGCACGCGTGGCAACTATCCGCGAAGTTTCACGTTCGACCCATCCGGTCGGTTTCTCTACTGCTGCAATCAACGCGCCGATAACGTGACGATCTTCGAGGTCCATCGCGATACCGGGGCACTGAAATTCACGGGCCAGTACACGGCCGTCGGCAATCCTTCGATCGTTGTCTTTCTGGACCTGGCGAAACCCTAGGATAGTACGCCTGGTCCCGGCTTGCTGATGACGTAGCACAGAGAAGACGCACTGAAGGCGGACCGCGCTGGCTACGGCGGTGCCCATTGCGCTCCATCGCAAGGCTGAACGATGTTGACAGTCTCAAGCGCCGTCGCGATTACTTCTCACCACCGACACAGAATAAATGCTTTTCACCACGCAGCAGGACCGTGTCGCCGAAGGGAATCGGTGAAGCGATAACGGACTCACCCATGTCGTTCGTGGCGACTAACTGGAATTTGTCGTTGGAAATATCGGCCACGAAGACGACGCCGTCTTCACGCGGTGCGTAGAGTCGATCGCCGGCCACGAGCGGCGAGGCGTAGAACTTCATGCGGTGCTTCGGGAACTGATCGCTCCAGACGGTCTCGCCCGTTTTCGGATTGATGCAGCTGACTTCGCCCTGATCGCCCACCAGGATGACGCGATTGCGATGCACGAGCGGCGTGGGAACAAACGTGCCGACGTCGTCGCGTTTCCAAGCATGGTTTGTTTTGGTGACATCGCCGGATCCGCTGAGCCGCACACCGTGCAGTCGGGGGATGCCACGATCGTTGCGTCCATAGGCGACCACGACCATATCGTCGACGATGACGGGTGTGGCGATGGCCGGCCAGAGTTTATTGGCTTCCGGATTGAAATTGCCGCACGACCACATCATCCGCCCGTCAGCCGTTTCCTGGATCGTGATGTGCTCCGCACCCCAAACAAGCAGCGCTTCTTTGCCTTCGTAATTGATTACCAACGGTGTGGTGTATCCGTGATCGCATTCCACAGGCGTCTCGTAGTTCCGCGCGACCTTCCAGACGAGTTTGCCGCTTAGTTTCTCGAACGCGGCCAACCACGATTCGCCTTGGTGCATGCGGGTCATGACGACGTATTTTTCGGTGAGCACCGGCGAAGTGCCGTGGTCCCAGAACAGCGTGTCTTTGCCGTACTGCTCGACGAGATTGGTTTGCCATCGCACCTTGCCGTTGAGTTCCACCGCGGCCAAGGTGCCGCTCTTGAAATACACGAACACCGTTTGGCCATCGGTCACGGGTGAGGCGTTGCTGCCGGAACCGTTGCGGTGCTTGCCCGGATCCTCCTTGCCAAAGACCGTTCGCCATTGTTCTTTACCGGCGGCATCGAAACAGAGCAGGGCATCGTTGCCATCCACGGGGGCCGTGACATAAATCTTTCCTTGGTGCGTGATCGGCGTGGAGCACCCTTTGCCTGGCAATTCGGAACGCCATGCATGCGTGTTCGCATCGAACTTGACAGGGAACTTGCCCTTCTCAATGCTGCCGTGAGAGGACGGTCCGCGCCACGATTGCCAATCGGAACGGGTTTCAGCAAAGGTCGGGGAGACGGTCAGCATTAGTGCGAAGCAGGTTCCAAGGAAAGCGGTGCGAGTCATGAGATCGATTCCGTTTCGCAAATAGGAAGGATGAAGGCATGCGGGCAAGGGGTCGCCGGCATTGTTTTCGATCGCATGATTATCGAGAATCCGGGCTCATTGTTACAACCGGGTACCAAACAAAAGGGAAGAAACGGCGATGGTGAGAATTCAGCGATGGGGCGAGTCGACTCGATGGTCGGACATGGTGGTGCATGGGCAGACCGCGTACTGGGTGGAGGTCGCGGACGATCCGTCGCAAAACGCCGCAGGCCAGATCGCCCAGGTGCTCGCACAAATCGATTCGACCCTGCAAAGACTGGGGAGTTCGCGCGATCGACTGCTGCAAGTGATGATCTATCTTGCCGACTTGGCCGATGGCCCGGAACTGAATCGACAGTGGGACGCGTGGGTCGCCCCGGGTGCGCCGCCGGTCCGAGCCTGCGTCCAAGCCGGACTCAGTCCCGGCTACCTCGTGGAAATGCTGATCACCGCCGCCACCGACGCGTAGCGTTCACGCTCCGCTGTCGACCGGCGGATACCAAGGTGGTCAGATGCGCCTTCTTCTACTGAGTGCAGAGATAAATCGGTTGCCCATCCTCTCGCCAAGCGAAACGCGGTTCCCGCCATTCCAAGACACACACGTTTTGCGTGGCCGGACCGGCTGACCGATCAAAACGTGTGTGTCTTGGAATTGGGCCGGTCCGGCCAGCCTGCCTGTCTTTCCAAGTCGGGGTGGGTGTCTGCGAGTTCACGCGCCCGGCGACCCTATTTCACGACACACACGTTTTGCGTGGCCGGATCTGCTGACCATCCAAAACGTGTGTGTCTTGGAATTGAGCCGGAACGGCCAGCCTGCCTCGCTTTCCAAGTCGGGGTGGGTGTCTGCGTGCGGGCTTTTCGGGCCGAGGTTGATCAGAGGACGAGTGGCCAGCATTGAACGGACTGTGCGTTGCGGGGTGCGATATCGCTCACCGTATCCGGAATTCCCGTTCAGCTTGCGTCGGTTCGGGCTTTATTCCCGAGGCCCAAAACGGGCCGTCTTGCACTCGAAATGACTAGGCTTGCCGTGCGGCATGCTGAATGCAGTGCCACTCTTTGGATACCGCGCTCGAAGTTGCCAGGCTGATGAACTCGAAGCGTAAAGGGCCTGAGCGATGCCAAGTCGAATTCTCTCCAAGCGAAAGCGCGAATACCTGGCGAGTCAGTTGGACGCATGGATGTCGCATGGATTGCTGTCCGAGGAGGCGTGCCAGCGAATCATGGGTTTTTACGAAACGGACGCGGAAGGTTCTGCTCGCCGTCGTTCCCGTGCTTTACTCACGCTCTACAGTGTGGCGATTTTCCTGCTCGGTTTGGGCGTGCTGCTTTTAATCGCTTACAACTGGGATGCAATCGACGACGAAGCGAAACTGGCGGGGATTCTTATCGGACTGATCGCAACTCATGGTTTCGCACTTGCCTATCGCGATAAGCAGCGGATCCAACTGTCGGAATCGCTATTTTTTGGTGGGAGTATCCTCTATGGGGCGGGAATTTTTCTCGTCGCTCAAATACTGCATGTCGATATCAACTACTCGGAAGGTTTCCTTTGGTGGGGGGTGGGGGTACTTCCTCTGGCCTTGTGCCTCGACTCGTTGCTGCAACATGGCGTTGTCTGCGGTGTCCTGACGATCGGTTGCCTACAGTGTTTTAAACGCGGGGTATTCATTCCCTGGATTCCTTATGTTGAGGGTGCCCCCTATTCCATTTTGTGTGTCACTCCCATTGTGATCCTGATCGGGATCGCCTGGGGATATTTCAAGCAGTCCGAACCAACAGTTTGGTGTTCCATCTTGCTGTTTGTCGTTTGGATGTGGTTACCTCTCGCAACCCTCGATTCCCCGATCCGTCTGTGGGAATGGTATTTTGATGCACTTGGCTGCCTATTGATTGCCCTCGCGATCTTGGACTCGAAGCATACGTCTTTGGCACGGCCGTGTCGTGTGGTGGGGATGTTGCTGTTCGGCACGATGCTGTTGTATTACAGCGGCTACGATCAGAGTGAACCGCGGTTGCCAGATTCAGTCGCACTGCACTGGATCGAGTGGCTATGCCTAGCTGCAGCAGTTGTTTGCGCGTTGATTGGGGGCCTAATTAGGTACCGGAAGTACCCTGGGCGGGTTCGAGCATTCTCCGGGAAGATCGCGCGGCAGGTTCGGAAATATTTTGTCGGGTGGGCAAATCGCGATGCTGTGGAAGCGACTGTCTTTCTTCTGACGATCACGGTGATTTCCTGCTTTCGCGACGCCGTTGGGAGCAAGTTGATCTCGTTGACGCTTGCGAATATTGCCGTTCTTGCATTGGCTTTTCGGCTGATGGCCGCTGGGTTACGCGAAGACAATTCATCACCGTTCTGGGCGGGGATCGTCTACTTCGTCTTGTGGTCTTTTTTACGCTATATCGACCTGTTTGGAGATTTTGGTGGGATGCTCGGCGCATCCTTGCTCTTCATGCTCTGTGGATTGGTACTCGTATTAGCCGGCCTGTTTTGGAGCAAGCGAAGGAGATTCGATCATGCCCCTCGTATCGGAGGAAGTTAAAGAAACATCGAGCGCGATCGATCGCACTTTGGATCGGCTCCGCGCAAATGTGAAACGCCATCATCGCAGTTGGCTGCGGGCGGCCGTTGTGGTGCAGGTGGTCGCACTCATCGTGTTGGCCATTCCGCCTTGGCTGGCAAGGTATTCCGGTGACGCGATTCTGCTGCGAGTCAAGCCCATCGATCCTCGCGATTTGCTGCGAGGTGATTACGTGATGTTGCAATACGAGTTTAGTACTACCTGGCACGTCCAAGGCTTGGATCCATACCAAACGTTTCCGCTAGGTAAGCCCGTTTATGTGCCACTGACCTTAGAACCCGATGGAAAACACTGGCATGGAATGTATGTCACGACGAGTAAACCCGTATCGGGAAAGTATCTTCGCGGACACATGGATACTCGTTGGCGCTGCGAGTTTGGCATCGAGACTTTTTTCGTGCAGGAAGGAAAGGGAAGAGCATACGAGGAGGCCAGCCGTACAGGGCACCTCTCGGCGGAGATCTCGTTGCAACCCAATGGTCGAGCCATGCTCAAGTCACTCCATATCGAATGACGCGTCTTCGCTCTTGAATGCTCATCGATGGCTTGTGACTGTAGAAGTCTTGGCGGTATCACCCGAACTCATGGTGCATTAACCATGGCCGTCAGGCTTCGGTTTCGATTTCTGACGTTCGCCCTTCGCCGATGACCGATTCGACGATTTCCTGCGACTGATCGAGGGGGCTTTGCTTTCGAACGATATGATCCGATCCAGGCGATACCATTTTTCGATCCGGCTCTTGTGGCACAGCGCGGACAAGTAGATGCGGCCGCCTTCTTTGACGAAGGCGAGCGGTGTGACAATCCGCGGTGAACCGGGAGACGTGCCGCCGTCGTACACCAACTTGACCGACTGGCCCTCCGAGATCGCGATCGCAAGCTCCTCAAACCCGAGCGGTGGATGGGTAATCGCCACCTCGTGTTGTTGAAAGCTCAACTCGGGCGTGAAGTCGAATAATTCCGCGAGTGTTGCGATCGTGGGTTCTCGCTCGACTAAGTTCAAGAAAACGTTCTTGAGAAGCACGGAATCGTCGAGAGCCCGATGGCGTTCGCGATCGATTAACCCCAGATGTCGACCGATCGTTTCGAGCTTGTAGTTCCCCAGCGGCAGCCGCTCGCGCGCCAGGGGGATCGTATCGACGACGGTGTGGGAAGGACCGCTCTGACGCAAGCGACCCCACGCCATGGCGAGAAAGCCCATATCGAAGCCTGCGTTATGGGCCATCATGACGCTCGGGGCATCACCGAGAAATTGCAGGAAGCGAGGCAGCGTCTCAGCGATGGTCGGCTTGCCGGCAACGTCGCGATTGCGAATGCCATGGACCGCGGTCGCCTCGTCGGGAATATCACAGCCGGGATCGAT
>JBJOLO010000142.1:0-6292 GCA_046045565.1 Planctomycetota bacterium
CCGCACCACCGCCATGCAGTTCGCATGCTCGGCAAGTTTCGGAAGGTGTTCGCACCAACGAAGGCCGGGCACTGCGGTCGATATTTCGCGAAACTCGCCGCCGTTCGCATGGCCCGGCTTCATATCGAACGTGTCCGTTTGGGAAGCTCCACCGGTCATCCAAAGCAGGATCACGTGCCGCTTCCGTTGCTCGTTGGCCGCCAAATGCTGTGATAGAAACGGTGCCCAAGGGGAGCAACGGGGTGGGGATGCGCCGAGGGTCAACAGACCGCAGCTGCTTGCCGCGAGCCAATGTCGTCGATCGAGCATCGGTGGAACTCTCCTGGACGCGAGAAGGCATCGTGATTGGACGGCTCTATCTTATACCAACTGGCCGCCGGTCGTCACGCGACGCGACCTCCCGCGAGCCGATACGGCGGGGACAAAACGCGGATCGCACTGGGAAGATATGGGAAGATATTTGTCCGGGATGCTACAATCGGGCCGCGTCAGTGGTGCTGTTTGGGGGCGTGTTGTGGTTGGAACGGTGCTCTGCTGCCTGAACAAGAACGGGGCGGTTAGCGAGATTTTCTACGGGAGGATGAGCGCATGGCGAACGAGCAAAAGGCGGTCGGTAAGGATGTGGCTTCGACGGATTCACGGCGGATGGTGATCGATCGACGCGGTTTTGTTTCCACGGCATTAGCCGCAGGTGCCGCCTGCTGGGGCCACGCACCGGCCATCGTTCGGGGCAGAAATCTGAATGAGAAACTGAACATCGCGGTGGTGGGCGTTGGCGGCCGCGGCGGAGGAAACCTGGATGCGGTATCGTCGGAAAATATCGTTGCGCTTTGCGATGTAAACGAGAATAATTTGAATCGTGCTGCGGAGCGTTATCCGCAAGCCCGCAAATGGATCGACTTTCGCAAGCTGTATGATCACGCCAAGGAATTTGACGCCGTCGTGGTCAGCACGTGCGAGCATACGCATGCCTTTGCCACCTTGCCCGCATTGCAGCTCGGCAAGCATGTCTACTGCGAAAAACCGCTCACGCACAACGTCTGGGAGGCCCGGATCATCCGCGAGGCGGCAGCGAAGGTGAAGGTTGCAACGCAGATGGGGATCCAGATCCACTCGGGTGACAACTATCGCCGCGTGGTGGAATTAGTGCAGACGGGCGCGATCGGCGCGGTGCGGGAAGTGCACGTGTGGGTTTCGCGCGCATGGGGGTGGCAGCCTTCCGAGGCCGATGCGCAGCGGCATGGCGATATCGTGTTCTCGAAGGAGCGGCCTGCGGGCGAGGACCCGATTCCGGCCGGACTGCATTGGGACCTGTGGTTGGGACCGGCACCGGCGCGTCCGTACAGCAACATCTATTTCCCGGGTCCCAAGTGGTATCGCTGGTGGGATTTTGGAAATGGAACGATGTCGGATCTGGGCAGTCACTGGAATGACCTGCCATTCTGGGCGTTGAAGCTCAAGGCGCCTTTGACGATCGCAGCATCGGGGCCGGCACCGCATCCGGAAATCGCGCCCGCGTCGATGCAGGCGACCTATGAGTTTGCTGCGCGAGGCGAACTGCCGCCGGTGACGATGACGTGGTACCAGGGAGAAAACAAGCCGCCACAGTGGCGGGACAAGACGATTCCGACCTGGGGCGACGGAGTGCTCTTCGTCGGCGACAAAGGAATGCTGCTGTCCGACTACGGTAAGCACGTCCTGTTGCCCACCGAAAAGTTCCAGGACTTCAAACGCCCCGAGCCGTTCCTGCCGCCTTCGATGGGGCAGCAAGCGGAGTGGTTACATGCCTGCAAAACCGGCTCGCCTACCACCTGCGATTTCGAATACTCAGGATGGCTCACCGAGTCGAATCACCTGGGCAACGTGGCATTTCGCGTGGGGAAGAAGCTGGAATGGAATGCCGTGGAGATGCGCTGTCCGAACGCTCCCGAGGCCGACTTGTATATTCGCCGCGAATATCGCAACGGTTGGCGACTCGGATGACGCCCCGTTGTGACGGGGGCGGGGTGACGACATCCCGCTCTGCCCCACTCCGTTTGGTGCCGGGAATGGTGATCGGTCGGTGTTTCGGAGGTGAGTTGTTTCAAGACAACGGGCCCCGTTTCTTTTGCATGCTAGCACAAAGAATCTTGCCGCTTTCGAAGCAATCGATGGGCGAGGTCGGCTCAATCGGTGCTTGCAGGGCTTTCGGATCGTGCTTGGGTGAGTGAACCAAGGCAACGGTCTGCGACATTGATGTCGCCACGATTCTCAGAATCCACTATGGTTACGCCAAGCTGCGAATGGCGGCACGATGAGCGCAGCCGAGTTTGGCGAGTCGGCCTGCGGCGGGGCCACGAAATCACGAAAGGAAGGATCATGAAGGTTTGTGTGCGAACGTTATCGGCGTTGGGATTGAGCATGGTGTTCGGGTGGGCGTCGATTGCTGCGGTGGCTCAGGAATCGTTGCCGCCGGTGAAGAAGGGAACGCAGGGCACATCGAAGGCGGGTTCGACCCCGTCGACCAAATCGCCCGCGAACACGAAGTCGGCCAATCCGCCGCAAACCGAGCGGCCCGCGGAGCGTGAAGCGTCGCCGAAAAATGGCGGCACCACCGGTCCGGCAACGAAGTCCGCTCCGGCGACGAAAGCTCCCGCCGAGAATGTTACGGGTCAAAACAAGCTGAAGCCGCTGACGCCCGCGATCAAGGAGCAGGTTAGCTACGCCATCGGATTGGACCTGGGAGCTCGATTCAAGTCGGAGGGCGAGGACGTCAATCTCGACTTGATTATCAAGGGCCTTAAGGACGGTTATGCCGACGCGAAGCTGGCCTACACGGAAGATCAGTTGCGATCAGCGATGGAAATCTTCCAGCAGCACATGCAGGTGAAAGCGGAAGAGCAACTGAAGAAATTCGCCGCCGACAATGTCGCATTCCTTGAGACGAACAAGAAAAAGGCAGGCGTAAAGACGACGAAGAGCGGCTTGCAGTACCAGGTGCTGAAGAGCGGTAGCGGAAAGTCCCCGAAGACCGGCGACTGGATTCGTGCGAATTATCATGGCACGTTAATCGACGGCAATATATTTGAATCCACCATTGGCGAAGGTGGCGAACCGGTTGAGATCGCTGTGGAAGACACCATCCCCGGTTGGACGGAGGCGCTGGCATTGATGAAGACAGGCGATAAGTGGCGGTTGTTTATTCCATCGACCTTGGCTTACGGCGAGCAAGGCAACGGCCCCGTGCCGCCGCATGCGACCTTGATTTTCGACTTGGAGTTGCTTGATATTGTGAAGCCGCCCAAGGAAGAGAAAGAAGCAAAGTCGAACCAGTTGCTGAAATAGCGATTGGTGACCGATCGAGTTTGAAAACCTGACAACGCCACGGTGCCTACCGTGGCGTTGTTGTTTGGGGACCGAGGGGTACCGACGCGAGCGTGCCGCTGGCGCGCGAAGGAGCGCGCGATTGGTGCGCTTCAGCGCGCTGATTCTGACAGGCAGGCCCGCGTGACTTTACGCTTGCGGGAGCGGGCGAACGAAGTCTCGCGATGCACACCGCCGCGATGTTCGCTGGTCGCGTGGTATCGGTCGTACCTTCTTTTCGGTGTTTCACGCACCTTTTCCGCGATCTCGCGGTGTGTTCAAGCGCGACCGGACGATGCAGGCTCGAGATCGGCCTCTGCCGATGAGCCGAAGAGGATGCTCAAGAAGGGATCGGACGGAACCGTCCTTGGCCGTTTTTCTTGTTGGCACGCTGCTTGCGGAAGAAGTGCTCGGTAGAGAGTTTCACAAGCAGTTCGTTTCAAGTTCAACGTAGGAGATCAATCCATGGCGTCGAATGTAATGTCCGAATCGAGTTGGGTCGAAACGCGGTTCTGTGAGGACGATCATCCTGAGTGGAAAGCGACCTTCGCTGCACCGGTTCGGAAGTTACTTGTTGATGATGATCTCGAAGCAGGCCGTACGATTTCAGCCGTGTTGTTCGCGATCGTCTGCCTGGGCACGATCCTGACCGCGTTGGCGGTCGCGTTGATCTTGAAATACTGAGGCGGCAGTGGAATGACACTGTTCCGCCCGGGAGGTGTGTTATGAGCGGGATTCGATCCTTTCTGATTCGCGCTGACCTGGTGTACTGGATCATGATTGGGCTGCTGGCGATTGCGATCGCTCTGGCCTTGGCAACGCGTCTGGGCGGCTGGCTCTAAGAAGCCACCAGATTGGCCCGTCGAGACAGTAATGAATCACGTACGCTGTACGGGGTTGCGATCGACGGCACGGCATACACAGCGACGTTGTCGCACAATCGCTCTCGTTCTAACGCAAGGGTGAGAACGCCATCATGCTCTGGTGGATTCCGCCGAATCTGCGCTGGCGCCTTGGAGCATGCCATGGCTTAGGCCGCGCTGCGTCATGACTCACGAGTCTCGTTGCCCAGCGGTGTCGTTCGGCAGAAACAAATGTGCCGTCTCTTCGCGATCGTCAGCCAAATCAATCTGGTCGGGAATCCAAGTCGAGGACGCGATGTTCCTCGGTTTGTTCCATCCCGCTCGCGGTCAAGGAACGTAGATCAGCGGGCGACTGGCGGTCTGGAGTAGGTACTCGCCCATGAATCGGTCATAATTCCAACTCACGAGGCCGGAGCCAGGGTCGTTGATTGCGAGTGTGTTGTCGGAGATGCCGACGATGACAACCCAGTGCCCGCTCGATAATCCCGGCCAGCGGCCAGCGTAGATTGCCGGCCCCTTCTCCAACATTCGACACATGCCCTCTTTGGTGAGGGACATGTATAGCGAGGCAAAACCTAATTTGCTGGCGATGCGCTCCCGTTCGACGGCAGGATTTGTTCCGCCGCCGATCCCGATATTCTCCGTGTAAAGCCTGTGGACCTCCGGGTCTTCGGACGGGTCTCGCAGTCGAGAGCCCATGTTGCGACTGCGGTAGTACCGGACGACCATCTGCATCGACGTATACCAACAGGCCCAACTTTGCGGCTGAATCATGACCGGAACAGAGTGATAGATGGAACTGTTCATATGGTACCCATTGTTTATCGAAGAGAAGTTCGATGCGTCGAACGGTAACGTTGATGGAACCGTGGGCCGGCGATAATCTACCACGCGGGATCTTCTCGCGGGTTCATTCCATCGGGTGGTTCGTTTCGTTTTTTGATGGATGATCCTTGACGGAGGCGAATCCCAGACGCAGGCAGGCACTTTCCATCGCTGCTCCGCCGACGATGCCGACAAGATAGGCCACCAGATCGGGCCAATGGAACGTCGTGCCGAGCACGAGATTTCCCAATTGCGTGGAGCGGACGGCATCAATCCACGTCGCGTGATAGAGCTGGAGGAATTCAACACACCAGGCAATGCAGCCTGCGATACCGGCAAGCCGCACGGTAGGCGTCCTGGGGAAAGCGACACCGAGACCCAGAAATACCATCAGTGCCCAGAGCGCCACGCCGCCATACTTTACGAAGAAGCGTGGCAGCGGCATCAGTTCGGAGCGCCACAGCAGGCCAAGCCCGACAACGAGCACAACAGCCACGACATACTGGAGTCTGCTTCGCTGTCTTCGGGATGCTGCTTGAATCATTGTCATCGCGCGAGGGACTGGGGAACTATTTTAATTCCATGATACGGAGATTGTGGAAACGCACCTCTTTTCACGGCCAATGCGCTTGCAGGCCGATGCCGCCCGAGTTGGGGAACTTCGGATCGACCTCTTGAATCGGGTACCGGTCAATCGTTATCCGGCCATTCAGCCACACCGAGACGACGTTGTTCTCCACGCGGACATCCAGGTAATTCCAATGCCCTGTCGGGTTGTCCATGCGGACGGCGGGACGGACAACTTTGCCGAGATCCTGAATATTATTCTGAGCCGGCACATAGGAATGCAGCACACCCCACAGGCCGCAGCCCCACGTGTGCTCCCAGATGTCTGCCTGCCACGGATGCACGCCGCGGATGTAGATCCCGGTGTTGATGTCGGCGGGGTCCGGATCGGCGAACAGGAACTCGATTCGCAGTCGGTAATTCGCAAAGTCCTTCTTCTTCGTGACGATGCTTGGTCCCGGACCTTTGAACGTCCACAGTCGGCCTTCGCACAGCCAATGTTTATCGATCGGCTTGGGCCCGCCGAACCCCGCGTATACCTCCCAGCCGGCAATGTCCATGAGGCTGCGATAGCCGATCTCGCGAATGCGGAAGTTGCGGATTTCGAGCGACCCCTTGAACACTCGGAAGCCGGCATAGCCGCGACGGGGCACATCATCGTCGCACGACCATGCCCGTTGTCCGTTGCAGCTGAG
>JBJOLO010000590.1:0-3602 GCA_046045565.1 Planctomycetota bacterium
GCATTTTTTTCCAGAGCGGAACCGGCGGCGATTCGGCCAACGCGTTCCAGCCATGCCGTTTCCGCCGCTGTTCAACATCCGCCGCGGTCAAACCTTGTCGTCGATCCGAGGCGACGGATCGCACGACGTCGTCCACAGGCAGAGCGTGCCATGTTCCGTTGGAAGACGCGTTTGTCGGTGGCGAGGTCGTCATGATGGAACTCAATCAACGACAAAAAAACTCATCTCGCTTCGGATCCGGATCCGAAGCGCGTGAGCTCATTTTCTTCTCCGAAGCAACGCGGCAGTAGCTACAACATTCCCTTCAATCCGGCATGCTCGGAACATGCAGATCTCGCTCGCGCGAATCTCGAATAAGGCTCGATGACCAATCGCGATCCTCATCGCGACGGTGGCCAAGCGATCATATGCTGCAAGTGAGCTTCGACACTTTCGGCCACAGCGCGAGGATTGTAGCCGCCTTCCATCACGCTCACGACGCGTCCTGATGCGTACTCGTCGGCGATGCGAAGCACCACATCAGTCAGCGTTGCGAAATCTTCGGATTCAAGCCCCAGCGAGCCGATCGGATCATCGCGATGCGCGTCGAAGCCGGCCGAGATTAAGACTAATTGCGGTCGGATTTGCGCGGCGAATTCTTCGACCGACTCGCGAAACTGACGAAGGTAATCGGCGCGTGAGGTGCCGAACTCGATCGGCACATTGCGCGTCGCGCCGCGACCGGCGCCTTCGCCGATTTCGTCGGCTGCGCCCGTCCCCGGATAAAACGGATACCGATGGATGGAATAGAAACCGACTTGCGGATCTTCCCAGAAGATCGCCTGCGTTCCATTGCCGTGGTGTACATCCCAATCGACGATCAGGACGCGGTCGAGTCCCAGTTCGTCGATCGCCACACGGGCTCCGACGGCGACATTGTTTAGCAGGCAAAACCCCATGGCGGTGTCGGCCAGCGCATGGTGCCCCGGCGGTCGAATCAGGCAAAACGCCTGTTGCGCTTTGCCGCCGACGACACGCTGGACGGCGTCTGCCACGGCGCCAGCGCCGACCTGTGCAATTTCGTAAGAACGTGGACAGACTACCGTATCGGGATCGAGATACCCGCCGCCTTTGGCCGCAAACTCCCGCACCGTTTCCAGATAGGCCGCGGTATGCACCCGTTCCAGACGCGATGCGGAAATCGGCGGCCAGGATGCAAACTGGCATCCCAGATGATGTACCGCTTCCTGCAAGAACCGCGCAGCGCCCAGAATGCGGCTCGCCCGCTCGGGGTGTTCGCCCGTGTCGTGCTCCAGGCAAATCGGGTTGTAATACAGCAGCGTCACGGGATCTCCATCGCAGTTCAGCTCCAGCAGCCGCGATTCAGCTCCAGCAGCCTCGATGCCCATTATCTCCTAACCTCGCACCCTCGCAACCAGTCGCGCCGCTATCGACGGTCTCGCGAGTTTTATAGAATTGGGCCGACCCGCGGTTTGCTACGGTTCCGTTCTCCGAGTGTTTGGGAAACGCAATGCAGCCGGACAAAGCCATAAGCATGGCCACGACCGGTTTATGGTCAGCAACTTGTCGGTGGGGCAGGTGGAAGGTTCGAAGGAGAGTTCGTATGAAATCGTTCATTGGCAGCAAGCGGCTAAAGCAGTCGCTGCTCTTCGGTCGCGAGATCGTCTGTGCCGCGGCTAACTTCGTCAAAGCCGGATGCATACTTCTCATCGTTCTTGCGATCACGGGCGAAGACGCAGGCACACGTGTCCGGGGAGAAGATAAGAAGACGGAAGCGAACCGGTCCGATTCAAAAAAACCGGCAGTGGCCACGGAGGCTCCAGGACAGAAAGACGACGGCTATCTGTTGCCAAACGGTTGGAAGCTGACTCCTGCCGGTGAGCAAATCGCTTTGAAAGACTTGCCGCTCAATATCGTGCCGCTGCCGGACGGAAAACACGCGATGGTCGCCACCAGCGGTTACAACGCGCATGAATTGACGATCGTCGACTTGGTGACTCACAAGAAAATCGCCACACAGACGAAAAAGAATTCCTGGTTCGGGTTGAGCTTCGACGCGGCGACCGGTCGCATCTGGTGGTCGGGGGCGGGCGAGACCGTGATTCACGGATTTGAGTGGAAGGATGGGGCGCTGGCGGCAACGCGGAGTTATTCCGCGCCGAAAGAAACCGGCGACAAAAAGGAGGCTCAGGCCAAGAGTACAACACCTGCGTCAGCTGGGTTCCGGACGGGCATGACGTACGATGCGGCCAAGAAAACACTTTATTCGCTCACGATCCTCGCGAAGGGAGCCGGCAAGTCGTTCGCATGGGGCGATGCCGTAAGCGACAAAGGGCTCGGCGGGTTGATTTCAAAAATTGACCCCGACAACGACGCTTCAGAGCAATTCGCCGCCTGCGGCAAACGCCCGTACGACGTGGTGCTCGGAAAGAACGGACTGCTGTATGTCAGCGACTGGGCTGACCGACGTGTGCTGGTCGTCGATCCCGAAACGCTGCAAACCGTGGCTCGTATTCAGGTCGGGGAACATCCCAATCAATTAGCCTTGCATCCAACAGATGATAGGTTGTTTGTCGCGTGCGCCTCGAGCAACGCCGTACACGTGATCGACACCAAGCGAGGTGTCGTCGAAGAAGTGATTCAAACCGCACTGTTCCCGCAATCGCCGGAGGGTAGTACGCCTGACGCTCTGTGCGTCTCGCCGGACGGCGAGTGGTTGTTTGTCGCGAACGCTGACAACAACTGCGTCGCGATGATCGAAGTCGAGGAGCCTCGGCATAGCTCCGTCAAAGGCTTTATTCCCACGGGTTGGTATCCCACGTCGCTCGCCATCACGCCGGACGGCAAGCAATTGCTCGTCGGGGTCGGGAAGGGCAATCAAACACGGCCGAATCCCGCAGATCCGAAAAAGCTGGAGGAAGCTCAGGCGAAGCCCGCGCAGGCCGGCAATTACCGCCCGTTTGCATTCCCTTACATCGGCACGACCTTGTCCGGTGCATTATCGATCGTCGATGTGCCCGACGAAGAGAAACTGGCCGCATACACGGATCAGGTTTATCGCAACTGTCCTTACTCGGATAAGCTTTTGTCTGACGCGCCGTACGAGCGGAAGACGGCCATTCCCACGAAGGTGGGCGATCCGTCCCCGATCACGCATGTCATCTATATCATCAAGGAAAACCGCACCTACGATCAGGTTTTCAGTGATATCCCGCGAGGCAACCGCGACCCGAGCTTGCTGATGTTCGGCGAGGAGATCACTCCGAATCACCATAAGCTCGCCAACGAATTCGTACTGCTCGACAACCTCTATTGCAACGGGCATGTGTCGGCTGACGGTCATCCCTGGTCGACCATGGCCTACAACACCGACTACATCGCGCGAAACTGGGCCCTGACGTATTCCAGTCGTCAAGGAATTGACGACGACGATGAGGGCAGTTTGACGGTGGCGCCGAGCGGCTACATCTGGGACGCTTGCAAGCGCCGGGGTGTTACCTATCGAAGCTACGGCGAGTACGGCGGCCGTGTCAGCCAACCCGACGGCACACTGCGAATGGAAGGACGCGTCCCGGGACTCGTCGGCCATGTCTCGCCCAAAT
>JBJOLO010000189.1:0-8887 GCA_046045565.1 Planctomycetota bacterium
TTCAGCTCGCCTTTCGCCTTGACCTCCACAAGTTGTTCGCCCACAAACTCGTGCGAGTCCAGTTTGTCGCTCTTGTTGTTCTCCAGAATGTGATAGTTGATACCGGAGAACACGGCCGCCCAACGGAAATAATCGTCCTGAGTCCAGCGATCGAACGGATGAGTGTGGCATTGGGCGCATTGGAGCCGGACGCCGAGCAACACGCGGGCGGTGGTTTCACCGCGCGTGGCCGGATCGCGATTGCCGCGATAGTAGTTCGTGGCGGGGACCGTATACGTACTGCCACGCGACGTCAGGAGTTCTCGAGCCAATTCATCCAGCCCTTTGCTTTGCGCAAAGCTGTCGCGAAGCCAGCCGTGGAAGGTTTCGACGCCAAACGCATCCAGCACCTTCTCCTCATTTCGCAGCAGATCCGACCACTTCAGCGCCCAGTGTTCCGCATAGGCGCGGGAAGCAAGCAGGCGATCGATGGCGCGTTCGTATTTGTCAGGATTTGTGTCGGCGAAAAAATCTTTGGCTTCCTCGGCGGCGGGCAAGATGCCGGCGATATCGAGAGACAATCGACGCAAAAGAACCTGATCGGGCGCGATGCCGGAAGGATGAATACGCAGCCGCTCCAAATCGCGGGACACCAATTCATCGATCGGTGTACCACCCGTGCCCTTCAATTCTGTAGCGGGACGCTGGGGGATGAAGGCGACACGGACCGGCACCTGTTGCGATAGGTAGCGAACGATGACGACCGACTCACCGTCCTGCTGCCTGCGGACCAGGCCCGAAGCGTCGACGGAGACTGCGAAGTTGGAAGGTTCATAAACCGCCATCCGCGTCACGTCGCGACGCGAGCCGTCGATGAAAACCGCGTCGACGCGGATCGGTAATTCACTTTGCGGCGATACGATCACCGCTTCGCCTGGTTGAACCTCGATCGACTGCAGGTCCGGGCCGCTGCTGTCTGTCGCACCGGATGCGATCCATGCCGATAGCACGGCGAATTCCGGCGATTCACGATTGAACCGCCGACCGCCTTGGTGCGGCAGCGCGGCTAAGGGTTTTTGCAACAGCAGGCTCTGAGCAGGTTCAAAGCGATCGATGCGACGTCCGCCGATGTCGCGCACGAGCGCGGCGTAATCGGCGGCCGGGTCCTGGCCGCGTAGCGATAGTTTCAAACCGCCTTTGCCGTTCTGATTGCCATGGCAGGTGCCGAGATTGCATCCGGCCTTCGAGAGCACCGCCATCACATCGCCCCGAAATGATGGCGGCGCGGCGCTGAAATCAGCACAACTTGACTCGCCACAACTTGACTCGCCACAAACTGCCGTCGCACTTGGCAGTAAGGCAAGAAACAAGATCACGGGTCGCAGCGAAGCGTTCATGGTGATGGCCCGGAGCAAAGTCGGAAAACAGCGGTCGGGAAAAAAACGGTTCGTCCTTGTTGCTTCCATCGCTTCTCGCCGAAAACCATTCGCCCGAGAAGTTGCCATTCGCGAAACAAATGCCTTGGCAACAAGTGCTTCCGGAACAGGTGGGTGGTGTCGGGTAGGTAGGGGCAGGCACGATCGGCGATCAGTATCGCGCATGCGCGGCGCCAGATCAACTAAGCCTCAGATCCACTAAGCCCCAGATCAACTTAGATAACAGATCAACCTAGGCTCAGCTCAAATCGGGCTCAGCTCAAATCGGGCTCAGCTTGAATCGGGCTCAGCTTGCATCAAGCCCGAATCAACGCAGACCCGGATCCATTCAGAAACGAAGAGAGGGCTTAGCCGAGGATTTTGTGGAGGGCGAAGTGGTACTTGCCCAGTTTTCCGCCGTAATTGCCGGCGGTGATCGTGACGACTCCCTCGCCGATCGCGGCATGAATGGCCGCCTTCATGGCATCAGCGACAGCGGACTCGCTGGTTCCGTCCACCACGATTTCGTAGACGAAATTCGCGAGTGGATTCAGTTTCGTTTCGACACGACCTCGCAACGTGGGGCAGTAAGCGTCGGCAGTCGAGGCTTTCAGGGTCTTGTATCGCGATCCGACTTTGCTGCCGCTGCGAGCGACGCCGCCCGGGAAGGGCGTGATCACGTTGGGCATGTTGGCTAACGCTTCGGCACCGCGTCGCGCCGCGGCCAAGCCTAACGTCTGCGTAGTCGCTTGCAAAAGAATGTTGCCGCCAGCCACCCCTTTGGAAACGCCGGCTGTCTCTTGGATCAGGAACTCGCCGTCCATCACCGGTACGCGCCAATAGCGCCGCCCGTCGATCAGCTTGCTCTTTTGATAGCCGTCGCCGAAAAAGCGAATGTGCTTACCCAGCGGAATCCGTTTCTCACCTTGCGGCAAACCGTCGAATACGGCTGTCGATGGGCAGGTCATGACACACTGACCGACCCGATTCGCTACCGACTGAGCCAGCGCGTCGGCCGAAAAACCGAACACCAGGATCGCTGCGCCGATGCGGCCGTCGGGAGTTTGATCAGGAGTCAGTCGCGTCTCGATACCAGTCTCGGCATCGCAGGCAATGACCGACGAACTGTACCCCGTTACTTCTCGAAGTGCGGCTTCGAGCCAATATTCATCGGCCGCGGTGATCAGCAACCGCGTGTAACTCATGCCGAACGCTTCGGCGAAAGTGTCCTCGATTTGTGTGCCGCGGATTTCCACCGAAACCAACTCCGTCCGTCGGGACTCGTCATATAGGGTTGCGACCGGTAGGTTGCAACCGTCGCGGAAGAAGCGCGCGTGCAGCCCGAGGACGCGCCGCTTCTCAGCGAATCCCCATCATGACCACGACATGGCTCGTTGCCAAGTCGTCCTTCGAGGCGAATAATGCCCACACCAAGCCCACTCGTTTTCCCGATGGTTCTATGACTGCCGCCAAGTCTGCCGCCGAACTGAAAAATCTACCGATCTTCGTCTATGGCACGTTGAAGCGAGGCGAGATCCGCGAGAAGCGTTGGCCCAGACGACCGTTGGAGATCCTGCCGGCATGGACGCAAGGTTTTCTCCACGACACCGGCCCGTACCCGGCCATGGTTGCCGGCACCGATCGTGTGCTTGGTGAACTGTGGTTCGTCGCTAACGATGACTTGGCGGAGACCCTGCGTGTGCTCGATCGAATCGAGTGCTACGGAACTGGTGGAGTTGACCTCTATGTGCGCGTGACGGTGGACTGTGAAACTCTCGAGGGGAGACAGCATTTGGCCTACACCTACCTCTATGCGGAAGACATCTCGCGTCACGTCCGGGTCCGTCCAAGTCCGGACGGATATTGTCGCTGGTCGCGCAGTTCGTAAAGCTCGCAGATCCGGCGATGCCGCTGAATGCTGCTCAGCCTCGTGATGTACATGGCTTGAAACGGTAACGCAAACTGCTCGAACGGAAAGAACATCCCTCGCAATGACGAAAAACTCTGGCGATCGAAAGCGGCCGGCCGTTGTCCTTCTTAGCGGTGGACTCGATTCCGCAACGGCCTTGGCGATTGCGAAGCGAGACGGTTTCGAACCGTTCGCGATCAGTTTCCGTTATGGTCAGCGACACGCGGTGGAATTGGAGGCGGCGCGGCGTGTGGCTGCATCGCAGGGGGTAGCCCGGCACATCACGATCGACATCGACCTGCGGCAATTCGGCGGCTCAGCATTGACCTCCGAACTGGCGGTGCCCAAGCATGACTCGGTGGCGGAAATTGGCGATACGATTCCAGTGACGTACGTACCGGCTCGCAATACGGTTTTTTTGTCGCTCGCGTTGGCCTGGGCCGAGACATTGAAATGCTTTGACATTTTCCTCGGTGTCAATGCACTCGATTACAGCGGTTATCCGGACTGCCGTCCCGAATTCATCGATGCGTTTGAATCGTTGGCGAATCTGGCCACGAAGGCATCGGTCGAAGGGCAAGGGCGGATACGGATTCATGCGCCCCTCATCAAATGGACGAAGGCCGAGATCATTCGCACCGGTGTGGAATTGGGCGTCGATTACGGCCTGACGACGAGTTGCTACGATCCTTCTGCCGCGGGGAAAGCCTGCGGCCACTGCGATTCCTGCCTGCTGCGGGCACGTGGATTTGCTGAAGCAGGCATGCCCGATCCGGCGGCCTGATCCGAATGCTTTTCCGCTTTGCGAAACCGGCTGCTTCACCCGTTTGCTCGATCCCGTCACGGTGATTCGCAGTTCAGGATGATTTGAACCGGTCTGAACCGATACCCGTACGCGACGGGCTTTACGATCGCATGGCCTGCCGCGAGAATGGGCTGTCACGGAGCCACTCATGAATGACAAGAACGACGTCACCGACTTCTGCGGATTGCATGTTGCCGCTTTCGAGAGCCGGCAGGCAGGTGAAATCGGGAAGCTGATCGAAAAATTCGGCGGAGTCCCGCATGTCAGCCCTTCCATTCGCGAAGTGGCAATCGATCCCAACCCGCACGCGGTCGATTTTGTCCACCGATTGATTACCGGCCAAATCGATGTCGTCATCTTTCTCACCGGTGTGGGATTCAAGGCATTGCTCGAAGCCGTTTCCAAAACGGTCGATCGGCAGCGGTATCTCGACGCGTTATCCGATGTCACCACCGTTGCGCGCGGGCCGAAGCCGGTCGCCGCTATGAAAGAGTTCGGCCTCAATCCCAGCATCAAAGTTCCCGAACCGAACACCTGGCGGGAATTGCTGACGACGATCGATACGCAGTTGGCGATCAACAATCAGATTATTGCGATCCAGGAATATGGGAAGACTAACCCGAGTCTTGTTGCGGGCCTGGAAGCTCGCGGTGCCACGGTGATGCGGGTGCCGGTGTACCGCTGGGAGTTGCCGGAAAACTGCGCACCGCTGCTCGAGAACATTCGAGCCATCCTCGCGGGCAAAATCGACGTGGTGATGTTCACGTCCGCCGCGCAGATCTTCAACCTGATGAATCTGGCCGAGAAGGAGAATCTGCTTGATTCGTTGCGAGCAAAGCTGGACCGGATGTTGATTGTTTCGGTGGGCCCGACCACTTCGGAGACCTTGCGAGATTTGAATCTGCGCGTGGACGTCGAGCCGGAGCATCCGAAGATGGGCCAGATGGTCATGGCAGCAGCACGCGCTGCCGCGGCGCGATTCAAGCCGCGCGTCGAGTCGGCTCGGCCACGCACGGCCGCCCCCGCGTCACCGCCTCAAGTCACGCTCGATACTTCCGCGCCGTGGTATTCCGGTCCGTTCATGAAAGCCTGCCGCCGCGAACCCTCGCCGGTCACGCCTGTCTGGTTGATGCGACAGGCCGGTCGCTACATGGCTGAGTATCGCGCGGTGCGGGAAAAGACCACGTTTCTGGAACTCTGCAAGAATCCCGCCTTGTGTTCGGAAGTGATGGTCACCGCCGTACGGCGCTTAGGGGTCGATGCGGCGATCATTTTCTCGGACCTGTTGCCGATTCTCGAACCGCTCGGCTTCAACCTCGAGTTCGCTCCCGGCGATGGTCCGGTGATTCACAATCCGATCCGCGAAGCACGCGATGTCGATCGTGTTCGCGAATTGGAGAGCCTCGACGAACTGTGGTTCGTGGTCGATACGGTGCGCCAGACTCGCGCCGACCTGCCAGCCCATTTGCCGCTCATCGGCTTCTCCGGTTCCCCCTTCACTCTGGCCAGTTATGCGATCGAAGGTGGATCGAGTCGCAATTTCCTCCGTACCAAGACACTGATGTACAGCGATCCGGGTGCTTGGCATGCGCTGATGGAGCGGTTATCGCGGGCCGTCGTCCGTTACCTGATCGGCCAAATCCACGCCGGCGCGCAATGCGTCCAGCTTTTCGATTCGTGGGTCGGCTGTCTCGGGGTCGAGGACTACCGGGCATACGTCTTGCCGCACATGCAATCCATTCTGTCGCAGATGCCGGCCGGTTTTCCCGTCATTAATTTCGGGACGGGAAATCCGATGTTATTGCCGCTGATGGCCGAAGCCGGCGGATCGGTGATCGGTGTGGATTGGCGCATCCGCCTGGACGACGCCTGGAACATGATCGGGCACGATCGCGCGGTGCAGGGAAACCTCGATCCGGCCACGCTGCTTGCCGATGTCGATTATTTGCGAGCCCAAGTGCGGCGCGTTTTGCAGCAGGCCGGCGGTCGCCCCGGCCATATCTTCAACCTGGGACACGGAATCCTGCCCAACACCCATGTCGATCACGCGATCGCCGTGGTCGATGCGGTGCACGAGTTTCGAGCGACATAAAGTCCGCGTTGTGCCGCTTGTTCCCAGTGCGTTTTGCCGCAGCGTACACGTGGCCTAACTCGCGCTTGGCCTAACTCGCGCTTGGTACTGCTTGGTCTCGCGCTACCACTGGCCCCACTGCGGGAACCACTTGAACAGCAGGATCGCCAGCACCGTGCCGAATGCCGGAATGATGACGGTGGTGACGAAGATCGGTCCGTACGCACGCGCATGCGTTTCGCCGCAAATGTTGCGGATCAACATCACAAGAAAGCCGTTGGCGGGAAGTGAGTCGAGCGTCCCGGATGAGATCGCCACGACGCGGTGCAGTGCGCGAGGCGCAACGCCCAGTTCATCAACGTAAATCGGTTTGATGATCGGTAGCGCAATGCCCTGACCGCCCGATGCCGACCCGGCAATGGCCGCAATCACGGCTACGGCCAGCGCGGCGCTGAAGAGGGGATCGCCCGGAAGATGAGTGACCCAATCGACGACGAGTTGAAACGAATGCAAGTTCTTGATCGCGGCGCCGAAACCGACGATGGCACTGGTCGAGCCAACGGCAAGGAGTCCGTTGACGAACCCGTCTCCGAAACAATTCCAGATGGAGGGCAAGCGCCGTTGAAGTCCGATCGCGCCGACGACGACACCCAGAAATATGGCGAGCGTCGGGTCCTCGGGAAACTTTTCCAGCATCGCATGCATGCGCTGCAAAGCACTCCCCGCAGTCGCCGACGGTTGCCACGCTGCGGCGACAAGATGGGCGAGCCAGGGGACCAGATTGAGCGAGGCCAAGGTGACGGCAAGCGGCAGGATGGCGAGCAGGAATCCCGGTCCATGGTTTGCGTCGCTGGAAAGCGGCTCGCGATCGTCGGATCGCTTTTCGAAGCGAAGGCCTCGACGCACATCCGTTCGGATGGCTCGTTCTAAATACCATTGGCCGAAGAGGAACATCAGCGCGCCCACAATCAGGCTCACCGGCCAACCCGCTCGCGCGTCGGTCAACGCTGCGCCGGTTTCGGCGTCGACGAGATACTGAATCGGAATCAGATTCTGGATTTCGGGCGACCCTGCGGACGTCATCGTAAAGGTGATCGACCCGAAGGCGATGGCGCCCGGAATAAAGCGTCGCGGCAGGTCGGCGGCTCGAAAAAGTTGCACGGCCAGCGGGTAGACAGAGAATCCGACGACGAACAGCGAAACGCCGCCGTAGGTCAACAACGCGCAAGCCAAGACAACCGCCAGGCATGCGCGCTGAGTGCCCAGAAGTCGTCCCACGCGATTCGCGACCGTGACCGCCGCGCCCGATTCGTCCATCATCTTTCCGAAGGCGGCTCCGAGCGCGAAGATGAGGTAAAAACGTTTGACGTAGTCGGCGAACCCGCTGAGGTACGCTCCCGTCATGGACGATAGGGGATCTTCGCCGCTAAGTGTCACTGCCGCCAAGGCGCAGAAGGGCGCGACGACAAAAATGCTTCGCCCGCGAATCACCAGGTACATCAGCGTCGCCATGCAGCCAAAGAGAACCGCGAGATGGTACGTGTCATTCCACATGCGAAGGCTCGAACGGCATGGGGGCCGGCAGTGGCGGTTGGGCTCCAAAGAAAAACGACGGCCCAAGGTACCATCTTCAACCTGTCGATGCGACGCGACCTGGGAGCGCGCGGCGGTACGCCACAGCCCGCCCGGCATGCTCTAGACGGTCTGGTTGATTTGGGGGCAACGCGATATCATGGGACGACTTTGAAGTCCAAGTCCTTCCGCTGAAACACGTTACCATGAAAACCGACGAACTACGTGAAAAGTATTTGCATTTCTTCCAGACCAAGGGCCACGTTCGCAAGCCGAGCGATGTTCTGGTTCCGACTTGGGACCCTTCCGTCCTGTTCACTCCCGCCGGAATGAATCAGTTCAAGGATCATTTTCTCGGCAAGGTGAAGTTGGAATTCACGCGGGCCACGACCTGTCAAAAGTGCCTTCGCACGGGCGACATCGATAACGTGGGGCGAACCGCTTATCACCACACCTTCTTCGAAATGCTCGGCAACTTCAGCTTCGGCGATTATTTCAAACGCGAAGCGATCAACTGGGCTTGGGAATTCCTGACGAAGAAAGAATGGCTTGGCATCGATCCCAATCGGCTGACCGTCACGGTGTATCTCGATGACGATGAAGCGGCTGGAATCTGGCAGAAGGATATCGGTCTGACGCCGGATCGCATTGAGCGGATGGGCGAGTCGGACAATTTCTGGCCCGCAAGTGCTCCCAGCCAGGGCCCCGACGGCGTTTGCGGTCCGTGCAGCGAGATTTTCTATCATCCGGGCACGGGGAAATCGGTCGAGATCTGGAACCTGGTGTTCACGCAATTCAATCGCGTCGGGAACCCGCCGAATAATTTGCATCCGTTGCCGAGCAAGAACATCGATACGGGAATGGGCCTGGAGCGGACAGCGGCTCAGTTGCAGGGAGTCGATTCGAATTTTCATATCGACATTCTCAAGCCGATTGTGCTTGCGGCTGCCGATGTTTGCGGTGTGGCGTATGATCCGGCCTCGGACAGCGGTCGCCGTCTGCGCCGGATCACCGACCATATCCGCGCTTGCACCTTCGCCGTGCATGAAAATGTCTACCCCGGTCCGAACAAACAGAAATACGTGGTTCGCCGGTTGCTCCGACGCGCCGTGCTCGACGGTCGTTTGATGGGGTTG
>JBJOLO010000270.1:0-6435 GCA_046045565.1 Planctomycetota bacterium
TAAAAGACGAACCGGTGTCGTTGCTGGAGAGTTACGGTCCGCAGGTGCGTACGCCCGGTACTTTTGCTCACAGCGCCATTTTAGCGCGGCGCCTGGTTGAGCGTGGCGTGCGGTTCGTGCAGGTGCTGCATCGCGGTTGGGATCAGCATTTCACCTTGCCGCTGGCATTGAAAAATCAATGCGAAGATACCGATCAAGCGACCGCGGCGCTGGTGCTGGATCTGAAGCAGCGGGGGTTACTCGATTCGACGCTCGTGGTGTGGGGCGGTGAGTTCGGACGCACCGTGTACTCGCAAGGAAAACTGACGCACGAAGATTACGGTCGCGATCATCATCCGCGGAATTTCTGCATGTGGCTGGCCGGCGGCGGCATTCGCAAGGGATTGGTGTACGGCGCCACGGACGATTTCAGCTACAACATCATCGAAAAGCCGGTCGATGTAAACGACGTGAACGCGACGATCCTGCACTGTCTCGGGATCGATCCGGAGCGATTGACGTTCAAGTTTCAAGGGCTTGAACAGCGACTCATCGGCGTCGAAGGGGCCAAGCCGGTCGTCGATTTGCTGGCCTGATTGCCGTCGGGCGGCGGCAAGACGACGTTGACGATCTCGGCGCGCGAAAGTTACACTTGGCCTCTTTATCAAGCGAATTTCCTGTTTCCGGCCGGGGGCCGGATCTTTTCCGCGCGGGCCGGCCACTCGATTCGGCGGACGCGCGGCTCGCATGGTGGAAGGGATAAGTGGAAGGGATAATTGGATGAGTATTGAGTTAAAGGCAGTCAACACGATCCGCACGCTTTCCATGGACGGAGTGCAGAAGGCGAATAGCGGTCACCCGGGAACTCCGATGGCATTGGCGCCGGTCGCCTACCAGTTGTGGCAGGAGATCATGCGGTACGATCCGGTCCATCCAAGTTGGCCGTCGCGCGATCGCTTTGTGTTGTCCTGCGGTCACGCCAGCATGCTGCTGTACTCGTTGATCCACGTCGCGGGAGTTCGCAAAGCGGACGGGGCAGCCGAGCCGTCGCTGACGCTGGACGACTTACGCAATTTTCGGCAGCTCCATTCACCGTGCGCTGGGCATCCGGAGTTCGGCTATGCGGCCGGCATCGAGATGACGACAGGCCCGCTGGGGCAGGGGATCGCGACGAGCGTGGGGATGGCGATGGGCGCCAAGTGGCTTGCTGCCCGCTACGATCGCCCCGGCTACTCGATGTTTGAATTCGATGTGTTCGCACTTTGCAGCGATGGCGACCTCATGGAGGGCGTCGGATGCGAAGCCGCTTCGCTGGCCGGTCACCTGAAGCTTTCGAATCTGTGCTGGATCTATGACGACAACCGCATCACGATTGAAGGCGAAACCGATCTTGCGTTCAGCGAACAGGTTGGCCAGCGCTTCGAAGGGCTGGGCTGGAACGTCGTTCACGTGGCGGATGCGAACGATCTGTCGGCGCTCAGCGCCGCGTATCACAGCTTCCTCAAAACGACCGACCGTCCGACCCTGATCATTGTTCGCAGCGTGATCGGCTATGGTTCGCCCAACAAGGCCAACTCGCATGCGGCGCACGGAGCCCCGCTGGGCGACGACGAGGTTCGCAAGACGAAAGAAGCCTACGGCTGGCCGGTTGAGCCATCGTTTTTGGTGCCCGATGAAGTGCGTGCCCATTTCGCCAACGGACTTGGGAAGCGCGGCGCGGCATTGCACGCCGATTGGACGCAGCGGTTTGCGAAGTATGAGAGCACCTATCCGGAACTGGCGGCGGAGCTGCGAGCCATCTGGTCCAATAAACTGCCGCAAGGTTGGGAGCAGGGGATTCCCGAGTTCCCCGCCGATGCGAAAGGCCTGGCGACACGCGTCTCGTCCGGCAAAGTGATCAATGCCATGGCGCCGCACTTCCCCTGGTTCGTGGGTGGATCGGCTGACTTGGCTCCCTCAACGATGACGTTGGTGGAATCGCGTGATGCCGGCCATTTTGAAGCCGGCCACTACGGGGGACGCAATTTCCACTTCGGCATCCGCGAACATGCGATGGCTGCCGCCTGCAACGGGATGTCGCTCGTCGGATTGCGTCCCTACTGCGCAACCTTCTTTGTGTTCAGCGACTACCTGAGGCCGGCGCTGCGATTGAGTTCGATCATGCATCAACCGGTGCTGTACGTGCTGACGCACGATTCGATCGGCTTGGGGGAGGACGGCCCGACGCATCAACCGGTCGAACATCTGGCGGCTTGCCGCGCGATCCCGGGCGTGATCGTCGCTCGACCCGCGGACGCCAATGAAGTTGCGGAAATCTATCGCGCCGTGCTCGGCAATACAAAGCAACCGGCCGCGCTCGTGCTGAGCCGTCAGAATGTTCCGACGATCGATCGATCGCGTTACGCCACTGCGGCGCATGCCGCGCGGGGCGCCTATGTCCTGGCCGACGCCGTCAAGGAACCGCAGGCGATCTTGATCGGAACCGGCAGCGAACTTTCGCTCTGTGTGGCTGCGTATGAAACCCTGGCCGCTGCGGGTGTTCCGGTGCGACTCGTCAGCATGCCTTCATGGGAGTTGTTCGAGCAGCAACCGATCGAGTATCAGAATCAAGTCTTCCCGCCGCAGGTGACCCGTCGCATTGCGGTGGAGGCCGGTATCCGTCAGGGTTGGGATCGCTATCTGGGACGCGACGGTCGCTTTGTCGGTATGTCCAGCTTCGGAGCCTCGGCGCCTGCCGGGACCCTGTACAAACATTTCGGGATCACGACCGAGCGGATTGTCAGCGAAGTGAAAGCGTCGCTCGGGTTGAGCTAAGGAGGATTGTCATGTTGCGTCGCGTTATCTCATCACGGTTGGTGGCATCGCTGATGAGTGCTGCCGTGGTATTGGGTACATGGAGTTGCGTCGCAGCTCAGGAGTCCAAAACGCCGCCAGAGAAGACGCCGCCAGAGAAGACACCATCCGAGAGCAAGCCGGTTGGCAAGACACCGCGCGACCCGCAAGTGCTGCACAAGGAACTGGCAGAAAAATTGCAGCGTATCAAATTGACGGGGCAATTCACGGTGAATGGGAAGGACGGGCCGCTGGCGAAAGAGGAATACTACATCCTGAGCGCGAAGAAGCTCGACCAGGGAGACCTGTGGTTGCTCAATGCCCGAATCAAATACGGCGGCAACGATGTGACCGTACCACTCCCGCTCGAAATCAAATGGGCAGGCGAGACCCCGGTGATTACGCTCGACAAGCTCACGATCCCCGGGCTGGGAACGTTCAGTTCCCGGGTGTTGTTTCACGAGCGGTCTTATGCTGGCACGTGGTCTCACGACGAAGTCGGCGGCCATCTGTTTGGCACGATCGAGAAGATGAAAGACGACGAGAAATAGCGGAATCAAAGCGGTTTCTGTCGCTGCTACCTTCTGGCCTGCGATCACGCTTGCGAACCTTGGCTTCCGTGAAGCAGCCCCATGGTCGGGCCGCTTCGATCTGTTACTCCGATGCTAGCCATGCGGCGTGGGAACTTCGGATCGGATGGAACCGTAGTACCCCGTGTTGGAGAAACGGCTACAATGCGAGGGCATTGGGGCCTACGCTGTGAGGCGGCCTCTTCTTTGAAAACGGTGGTGTCAGGTTCGCGATATGAAACTCTGGCGGGCGCGGCCAACCGTGATCGTATTGTTGTGTGTCGCATGGAGCTCCAGTGCGACGGCGCTCGGCCAACTGCCTGCCTTTCCCGAGATGCTTGGCGATGCCGAACTCACGGACGTCAAGTTTGTCAGCGCGACGCATGGTTGGGCGGTGGGCGATCGCGGCGTGGTTTGGCACACGGCGGACGGCGGGCGAACTTGGAACCAGCAATCGACGCCGGTAACGGGCCGACTCGAATCGGTCTGCTTCCTGGATGCGCAGCATGGCTGGGCAGTCGGGGGTGTGGTGCATCCCTACACGCATCACACAACGGCGATTGTCTTGACGACGAAGGACGGTGGACGGAAGTGGACGCAGCTTTCGAGCGCGTTGATGCCGTGGCTCAAGCGAGTTCATTTTCGCGACGCGTTGAATGGCTGGGTGGTTGGCGCCGCGTCGTCATCGTTTCCCGCGGGCGTTTTCATCACGGGCGACGGGGGAAAATCGTGGACGCCGCTGATCGGCTCTTCGTCAGGCGGTTGGACGGCGGGCGATGCCATTGAATCGCGAAGCGGGTTGGTCGTGGGATACGACGGGCATGTGGGGATGATTGCGGGCCGCGACTTGCGTCGTCCCGAGCGGTTTCAAATCGCACAGAATCATCTGCGTGACGTGGTGGCATCGACGAGGTCGTCGGCCGGCAGATCGGAGCCGTCGCAAAAGCTGCCCGCCTGCGCGATCGGGGATCGCGGCACGGTGTTATTCAGCAACGACGATGGTGCTTCATGGATTTCACCGGCGACGGCCATTCCAGCCGCAGTGCGATCGTTCGATTTTACGACGATCGCACGGCGTGGGAATCGAATTTGGATCGCGGGTTCGCCCGGATCGATGGTGCTGCATTCCGCGGACGGTGGCGCTTCGTGGCAGGTGGCTGGGACCGGACAGACCTTGCCGATTCGACGGATCACATTCATCGACGACGAGCACGGTTGGGCGGTGGGTGCGCTGGGAACGATTCTGGCAACGTTGGATGGCGGCAAGAGTTGGCAGGTGCAGCGGGCTGGCGGCAAGCAGTTGGCGATTCTCGGTTTGTTCAGTGAATCGCGAGATATTCCGTTCGAGCTATTCGCCGATCTCTGCGGCAACCAGGGCTATCTCGGACGCGTGCAGATTTTCAATCGGCGCGACGTGGAACTTCCCGAGTGGCCCGAGTCGTCACTGGAGGATCGACTGCAGGCCGCGCTGGTGGCGGCCGGCGCTTCGGGTGCGACGATGTCTTCGCAGTTTCCCTTGCGTCAGCCGGGGCTCGACCTGTCGCGCGATGCGACCCTGGCGGTGTGGGGACAAATCGCCGGAGCGGACGGTCAGGAGACGCTTGAGCAGGAAATCACGCGTATCTTGCGGACGTGGCGTCCGGAGGTGGTGTTGCTGGATGATTACTCGGCTCGCGATGCCTCAGGGCAAGCCAAATGGTTGGGACCGCTATTGCTTTCTGCGATCGGAAAGGCAGCCGCCGTCGATCAGTTCCCCGAGCAGGTTGAAGAACAAGGTTTGCCGATCTGGAAAGTCAACAAGGTGATCGTCGGACGGGAAGGGCTCGGCAAAGGCACGATTACGCTGGCGTCAACGCAGGTGGCGAACCGCCTGGGGAAAGTGCTTGGCGACATTGCGACATCGAGTCGCAGTGTACTTCGAGATCAATTCGCACCCCCGCCGGCTTCGTGGGAGTTTCACGTTCTGGCGGATCAGTTGTCTTCGGACATCAGTCGTCGCGACATTTTCGGCGGCTTGCCGCTGACCACGGGCGGTCCGGCTCGTCGAGCTCAGCCGAACACGCCGGTCGGTGATGCGGCCTCGTTGTTGCGGATTGCGCAGCGGCAACGCAACGTCCAGCAACTACTCGCCCATGCGATTAGTCAGCAATCGAGTCCGTCCTGGTTGGCTCAAATTGAGGACCTGACGCGCGGTCTCGATGCCAGTGCGTCAGGCGAAGTATTGTTTCAACTGGCGATGCGGTTGCATCAGTCCGGCAAACCGGATCTCGCCAGTGAACTGCTGCAGTGGATGATCGAGCGATATCCGAATCACGAATTAAGTCCGGCGGCCATGCTTTGGCAGTTGCGTACGATCACGAGCGGCGAAGTGGCGGTGCGGTTGCAGGGCCGGGGGCGCTTGCCATTGCGGGTGCCGGCGGACGAGGGAGACGCCCCCGAAAATCCAGAACGCTCACCGAATCGGCCGGGGAATTTGACCCTTCCCAACAGCACGCCGAATGGTGCGGCGCAGAAAGCCAAAATTGGCACGGCACCGAAGCCAGGCTTTGGGACACATGAGCAAGTCGCATCGCTGCTGGCGAGCATGCAGCAAACGCATCCGAATCTCTCAACCCGGCCCCAAGTGCGGATGATGGTCGCGGCAAACGATCGACTTGCGGGCAGGCTGCGCGAGTCGGAAAACGGCTTTCGCTCCGTGTTGTCGCTCGAGAACTCCTCGTGGTCTCGTGCGGCAGAAACAGAATTGATTCTGCTTGGACGAAGTCGTGCCACGATTGCGTCGAACCTTTCGGCGCGACGAGCATCGACGAAACCGAGGTTGAACGGTCATTTAGACGATGAGGCGTGGCAAGGCGTGCGGCCCACTTCGTTGCGAAGTGGGCTCTACGACGATGAGGGGTGGCCGGCGGAAGTCATGATCACCCATGACGACGGGTTCATTTACTTTGCTGCGACTTGTGTGAAAGCCAATCAGGCGAGCTATGTGGCGAGCGATGCCCCGCGGCCTCGTGATCCGGATCTCAGTAACAACGATCGCGTCGAGTTGCTGATCGAT
>JBJOLO010000295.1:0-12103 GCA_046045565.1 Planctomycetota bacterium
CCGCATCCATGTGACGATCGACCCCCGCACCCCGCGCAAGATTGCACGCGGTCAGATCATCAAAGTGCAATATCGTGCCGAACGAGATCACGGATTCATCGGAAAGATCCACACGGAATTAGCCGCACCTGCAGGGGTGACCGGGATTCGCGGTCGCGGTGTTACCTTTACAGGACAAACCGAAACCGGTGAAATCCAAGTCATCGCCACCGAAAATGCCGAGCTAGGGCGACTGGTCTTTCTGCGACTCGAGGCGATTGGCACAGTGGAAGATCAACCGCTGTACCGAGGAAGTCGATTCCTGGAACTGGAGATCACGGAATGATCCGTCGCTTCGCGCAAACGAACATCACCGCTTTGTCCACAGCATCGATCCGCCTGCTGGCCATCCTTGCGAAATCGATCGTGTTGGTGGGATCGACCTCGATAGCGACTCTGTACGCAGAAGACGTTCGCGCCGTGAGTGATGCTCCAGGCGCAACATCAATTTATTTCGCCACCGACGTGGTGCCAACGCTTACCCGCCTTGGATGCAACAGCGGTGGTTGCCACGGAAAGGCGACGGGCCAGAACGGATTCCGCCTTTCATTGCTCGGCTACGAGCCCGACGTCGACTACGATGCGATCGTCAAAGAGGCCCGAGGCCGGCGGATCTCGCATGCAGTCCCGCGGCAAAGCCTGTTACTGCTCAAGGCAACAGCCCAAGTGCCGCATGGAGGAGGCAGCCGACTGGACGTCGACTCGCCCGAGTATCGCGTGCTGCACGATTGGATCGCCCAAGGTGCTGGACCACCGCGCACCAACGATCCGACCCTGCTTCGCATCACGATCACGCCCGAAAAATTCACGTTTACTCGCCCCAATCAGTCGCTTCCTCTCCGCGTTACCGGACATTACTCGAATAACGTCGTCCGCGACATCACTGCAACAGCGGTCTACCAGTCGAACGAACCCGACATTGCCGACATCAGTGAAAATGGAGTGATCCTGAGCAAGGATCAAAGCGGACTTTTTGCCGCGATGGTCCGCCATGGCGAGCGAATAGCGGTATTTCACGGCGTCGTGCGGAAGGCACCGGCAACGGAACCAACCGCCGATGCAAACCCTCCGCCATCCAACTCTTTTTTGCCAGTCTCCTACGTCGATCGCTTGCTGGTCGAACACTGGAAACGATTGGGGATCGAACCTTCGGCGCCCATCGGCGACGCGGAATTCCTGCGTCGCCTGAGCCTGGATATTCGTGGCACGCTTCCAACCACGGAAGACATCGACCGCTACGTCGATGATCGCGCAACAGACAAGCGGCTGAAAGCGATCGATCGAATGCTGGAAAGCGCAGATCACGCAAGTTTCTTCGCGCTGAAGTGGGCGGACATCCTGCGAAACCGCGGCGCGGGTTACGCTACCAGCAAGCAGCGGCAGGGGACAGCTTTATTCACCGGCTGGATTCGCGACAGCCTCGATCGCAACCTGCCTTACGACCAATTCGCGACGGCAATCCTGACCGCATCCGGAAACCAAGAGACGAACCCTCCCACCGTTTGGTATCGCACGGTTCGCACCACTCAGGACTACATTGAATCGGTAGCGCAAGCTTTTCTTGGCGTTCGCATTCAATGTGCACAGTGCCACCATCATCCCGCCGAGCGATGGAGCCAGGACGACTACTACGGTCTGGCCGCCACGTTCGCGCGAGTCGGCCGCAAAGGCGGCTTCGCGGACGCTGAAGTTCCCACCAATGAAACCATCTTCCTGGCCAGCGAAGGCCAACTGATCCATCCGCGCACGGGCCAAGCAGTTCCGCCCCGACCACTCGGCGATGCCGCGTTTGCCTTGCAGAGCTACGATGATCCGCGACGCGCGCTCGCTCGCTGGATGACATCGCCCGACAACCCGTATTTTGCCAGGACCATGGTCAATCGCATGTGGGCTCACTTTCTGGGCCGCGGCATCGTGCATCCGATCGACGATTTTCGCAGCACCAATCCACCGGTTATCCCCGAACTGCTTGACGCACTGGCCGCCGACTTTATCGCACAGCGCTATGACGTGCGCCACCTGATCCGCACCATCTGCAATTCGTCCGTTTATTCGTTGAGTTCCATCCCGAACCCCAGCAATGGATCCGACCAGCAGAGCTTCGCCAGGTACTATCCCAAACGTCTGTCCGCAGAAGTGTTGCTCGATGCGATCTCGGATGTCCTCGCATCTCCCTCCCGGTTCCCGAATGTTGCGGGAGAATTTCCGGTTGGAACGCGGGCCATCGAACTGCCCGACGAAGCGGTCCCCAGCCAATTCCTCGATGTGTTCGGCCGGCCTGCCAGGAATTCGGCCTGCGAGTGCGAACGCGTGAGTGCTCCGGCGCTCGGCCAGACATTGGCGCTCGTGAGCTCAAACGATATCCAACAGAAACTCACGACGCCGAACGGGTATGTCGATAAACTCGCGAGCGCGGGACCGGAATATCGCGCACATGTTCGTAGTATCTTCCAACGCGTGTTCGCCCGGCCGCCGAGTGACAACGAGCTCCAAACAGCCGTGACCTTCCTGGAATCGCAAACGGATATCAAAGAAGGGTACCGGTCGCTGCTCTGGGCACTCTTAGCCACCAACGAATTCCTGTTCAACCACTAAGCGGAGCTCCCGATGTTTTCGCCAACTCCCGATCGGAACCGAATGACCGCACGCTGGTCAAGAAGGTCGTTTCTCGAGGTTGGCACGGCGTTGCTCGGTCCCATGTCACTTGGACCGATCTCGCTCGGGCTCAGCGACCTGCTGATGGCCCGAAGCCGCGCCGACGAACCCAACTCGGCCAACACGGAGTCTCCTCGCAACGCTGCGAGCGGCAAGCGAAGACACAAATCGATCATCGTGTTTTGGACCCACGGAGGCTTGAGCCAGCAAGATACGTATGACATGAAGCCGGATGCTCCGGCTGAATTTCGCGGGCCGTACCAAGCGATTCAAACTGCGGTCCCCGGCATCCTGTTGGGCGAACGGTTTCCCCGACAAGCCAAAATGATGGACAAGCTGTCGATCGTGCGCTCGGTCAATCATCAAAATGGAATTCACGCACCGTCGGCACATTGGATGCAAACCGGTTATTTTGGACCCACGCTCGCCCGCAACGCGCCGCAAAAACCGTCGTTCGGCTCCGTCATCGCTCGCGCAAAAAAAGTGAATGGCGACCTGATGCCTCCGTATGTAACCATCCCCAAAGCAGAGGCCTTTGGATATCAGGGATCGGTGTATCTCGGGGCGGGATATAATCCGTTTGAGCTCAACACCGACCCGAATGCAGGCGATTTCACCGTCCCGAACCTATCGCTCCCCAAAGGCCTCGCTGCCGCGAGCGTTGAGGACCGCGCACGCTTACTCAAAGAGTTTGATACGCTAAGACGCGACATCGATCGCAGCGGGTCGCTGGAAGGACTCGACGGCTTCAAGCGACAGGCACTTGAACTCGTCACCGGACCGGAAGTGCGCGAGGCATTTGACTTGGCGAAGGAACCGCCGGCATTACGCGATCGGTACGGTCGACACATGTACGGACAAGCGGCCCTGCTTGCTAGGCGACTCGTCGAAGCCGGCAGCGCGTGCGTGACGATCAACACCGGATACTGGGATCATCACGACAACATCGAACCCGGACTCGAACAGCATCTGCCACCACTCGACGCGGCCATCGCGACCTTGGTCGAGGATCTCGATACGCGCGGGATGCTGCAAGACGTGGTGATTTATTGTGCAGGGGAGTTTGGTCGCACTCCCCTCATTAATGGACACGCCGGACGTGACCACTGGGCCAATTGTTTTTCAGTACTGCTGGGCGGAGGCGGCCTAGCCGGAGGGCGAATCGTCGGCGCCAGCGAACCAAAAGGCGGAAATGTCGTTGAGCGTCCCGTGTCACCACAAGACCTGCTTGCCACGATCTATCATGCGCTCGACATTCCGCTCGATACACATTATCCCGATGCGACCGGCCGACCAGTGAGCATCGTTGGGGCAGGGCGGCCCCTGCGGGAGTTGTCGTGAAACCACGAAGAGCACAGAGGGCACGAAGAAAGGGGACGAGTTAAATCAGAAAAAAAGAAGCGTACCGACCGTTTGATTCGAGGTTCGGCCACTCTACATTTGCGAATTAGTCTGCCCCACGCTCCACCCAACTCCGCCTTGCATTCTCATTCTGGTGCAACCCCATACAAAATCTCTCTTCTCTTCCCTTCGTGATCTTCGTGTCCTTCGTGGTTAAAAAAACTCCGCACGTGTGGTGGGACAAATGACTTAGCGAATTGTCGATTCTGCGCTGAAGGTCGTTGGCAGACTCGATGCGACGATCGGGGGGATCGAGCGAGTGACCGCGGGTGGAGTTGGGAGCGTGACCATGGACCGAATGTGGATTTCCTGCTGCGGGAAAGCGATCTCGATACCAGCCTCGCGGAACGCCTTGGAGATCTGCACGTGTAATTCGTGCCGTAACTGCATATAAATATCGCGTTTCGGCATGTAGACCAGCAACAAGAACCCAAGCGTGCTCTCGGCAAACTCGTCAAGTAAAGCCTGCGGACGCGGTTCCTTCAAAACCAGCGGATGGCGACCAGCGATGTCGAGCAGCAACTGCCGAACCTGATCGGGGTCCGTGCCATACGCGACACCAACTTTGATCGTCATGCGCGAAAGGGTACTCGATAACGTCCAGTTCATGACCTTGCCGGTAATGAACTCCCGATTCGGCACTACCAACTCCCGCATATCGGCGTCGGTGATCGTCGTTGCACGCATATGAATTTGCGTCACCGTTCCCGTCGTGTCGGCAACGGTCACGATGTCCCCGAGTCGCACCGGCCGCTCAAACAGCAAGATCAATCCCGAAATGAAATTCGCGAAGATCTCCTGCAAACCGAAGCCGAGACCGACGCTGATGGCGGCAACGAGCCATTGGACTTTCGACCAACCGATGCCGATGGCACTAAATGCAAAGATCACGCCGGCAACGGTTACCACATACTTGCACACCCGCGAGACGGCATAGCGCACACCGGGATCGAGCGGCAACCTTTGAAGCACGATGAATTCCAAAAGAATCGGCAGGTAACGGCTGCCCGCAAACGTTAACATCAGGACCATCACGCCAAACAGGAGATCTGCGAGCGTAATCGCCTGCAGCACAGTGGTTGTTCCATTGCCGTGGTTGCGAACCTGATCGATGACCCAGAGATCCACTCGCTTCAGCACGCCAAGAGCCGGCAGCACGTTGCCCCAAACCAGCCAAAGACCGCCGAGCAGGCCGGCCGCAAGCACCAACTGCAACGCTTTGCGCGTTTGCTTGTTGATATTTGCCAGACTGACATCGAGCGACGCCGTAGCCGCGGCGACAGGCGATGCGCTGTCGCTGGTGTTCGAAGCCGGATTGGCTCGCCGCTCCCGCGCACGCCGCATCGCGAGATCGCGATAGGTCATCAATACCCATCGCAGTGAAGTTGCGTATGCCACAAGCACTCCGCCGAGCAACCACACTGATGCCAACATGCGCCATGCGAATTCGATCGCCGTGTAGTAGTAACCGAAAATGGCGAGAATCCCGAGCAGCAACGGCAGTCCAATCGCCACCAAATGGACGGCCCGCTGCACTTTTGCGTACCAGGGACTCGGCGCGAAGGTATTCATGACAGCGAGCATGCCGTTCGTGGCACGCGTCATCCGATGAAACTGCAACGCGAGCACCCCCAAAAAACCGATGAACGCCCCACGGCCGAGAGAATTCTTTATCAACTCGCTTTGCTGCGCTTCCGTGGCCGCGACCACAAAGACACAAGGCAGCCCCAGCATCATAAAGCGTCGCAGTGATCGACGAATGAGCTCCAGCGATTCGGGCGGCCATCCGAAATGCGATTCGCCCAAGCCACCCCGTCGACAAACGTGTCGAAAGAACTCCAACGTGACAAACACTAACGCCGTCGCCTCTAACCCCTTGCCCACGGCATCCACAAACTCGCCTCGATCGGCTGCTACCAACCCGAATCCAATAGCACCAATGACGCCCGGCCATAGCGCTGACATGAGCAGCACAATCAATAACGAACGCACCGTGGGCAAAATCGATCGCGTATTACTGCGTGCCGCAAGTTCGCCCATCTCTGCCAGCCGTACCCGTAAGGCACGCTGACAAGCCAACAGCAACAGAAATAGCAGCAACGCAATGGCAGCCAATCCCGGATGCTTTGCAATTTCATCGCGCAAGGTGTCGACGACGCGTTGCCAATTGGACCGGTCGATCAGCCAAATCAAGGCGTGATTCACTTGCCGCAGATTCGCCGTGCTCACCGGCACCGTGCTTCGAATCCATAGAATCCGCTCGCTGCAGTAGTCCGAGTAATCATTGATCACGCTGATCAACTGACGCTCTCGAACATCCAACTCCACCAACTTGTCCAGATAACTGTTCGTGTCCGCAATCAACGAGTCCATCACCGACCGCTGGGCTTCGAGAACCGATTGAACCTCGGCTTCCACGTACGGCAATTCATTCGAGCTAACCGTGTAGCGAAGTCCCTCCACCACATCGCGCACGCGGCGATCCAGGGTGGCTAATTCATTGCGACTTTCCTCGAAATCAATCAGCTTCAGGTAGATGTCCGAGATCTCCTCGGCACGAGGCTTGATCTTCCGTTGGTGACTGGCAACATCGGGCAAGTCTGCGCGCTGCTTCCGTAACAACAGCCCGATTGCCTCGGTCGAGCCGGCCGTTTCGATCCGTTTTGTCACGCGTTTCACTTGATCCTGCAACGCGATTACCTGCCGATCGATTTGTTCGTACTCTCGAGTCGCCGTCTCAATTTTGGCGGCTAATGACTGGCGTCCGTTCGCCAACAGCGCATTGGCATTGGCAATCTCGCGAACAGCGGGATGCGACTGCGCGGAGGCCTGCCGCGCTTCGATGGCCTGACGCTCCGCCTCCTGCTTGCGGCGGTCGTTCACCAATCCACGCAGCGACGCCACCTGCGACTCGGCCTCGGAGACTCGACGCGCAGCGCGGTCACGCTGCGCAGAAAGCAATTCGCCCGTGGCTTCGTAATACTGAAGCTCAATCTGCTGCGATGCCGATTCGGCGACAATCGCTTTTTTTCGAGTTTCCAGCAGCGCTCGTTGTGCTGCCGTCAATTCCGGTGCCTCATCCGCTGCCGGCTTGAGGTCAAGCTGCTTTTCGAGCTCCTGCAGTTGCAACTTCGCGGCGTCGGCAAGCTTTGGAACTTCCAACCGGCGATCAGCTCGACGCTTCGGCTCATCTTGAGCCGCTTGCAGTGCCTTCTGCGATTCGCCTAGCCCCGCCTCCGCTTTTGATAACAGCTGTTGCGATTGCGAAAGCGTCGCATCAGCCGAAATCGCGGCGCCCGACTCGACGGCTGGTGCCGCTAATTCATTGCGTATCAAACGCAGCGATTCCGGAGCCTCACGAATCAACCGAGAGTATTGCTCCGACCGCGCAGACGCTTCCGTCGCTAACTTGAGTTGCTCCAATGCCTTGGTGTAGCTGTCGATCAGCTTTGTCTTCAGCGCTGCGTCGAGATCCTTGTTGTCTTCCACTTTCTTCAGCCGCTGCTGCAGGAGATCGCTGGTAAGCTCCTGCACTACGACGTTCGGCTTGGCATCCACCGTGCGGGAGGTGTCCTGGGCCTCCGCACCCGTCGCAATGCTCAGCCATAATGCGATGACCGCGGCCATTGCACACCAGGCTTGCAAACGCAATCGCACTGCAATGCCACAGGCATGCACATCCTGCATCATCGCTCGCATGAATACAACTTGTACCACTGCCTGCAGTGCCAATGCGACCGGTTGCCCGAGCGCCATGGCGGGCTTCGAAATAGGATGAAAAACGCGATACACGAGCCGCCCCATGAATCCCCTAGTTCCGACCTGAAAAGTCGCGATACGTTGCCTGAGAAGAGGCAGGGATACTAGCGGACACGCCCCGGCCGTTCCATACGGATTCACCCACCGACTCCCGCGCAAACGCCCACCCACAACCACCCAAACTACCCAAGCCACCCGCTCCATTCCGAGACGCTGGTAACGACGTTACAATGTGGCCCGTGTTTTCCGAAAACGCATTTCCGTAAGCGGATCGATTCAACGCGGTCGATGCCCAAACTAACACCGCAGCACAGGAGACTTTCGATGTCCCGATCTTGGTTTGCAACCGTGTCGAAGAAGGCGAAAACAGTTTGGTCCTCGCATGGCTGCACGCATGGCCCGATGCTCGCTTGGTTCGCTACCTGCCTGTTCCTGATCGCAGGAGATGGCAGTATTGTTTTCGCCGCGGAGCCGATTTTTCCGGCAGGTGCGAAGCCGGAAAAGCTTTTCGAAGGCATCACGCTTACCGAAGGCGTTGCAGTCGCATTGGATGGCCAGGTTTATTTCAGCGACATCACCTTTTCGCACAAGTCGAAAAATGAGCGCGGCGAGATTCACGCAGGACACATCTGGCGTTTCGATCCGAAGTCCGGCAAGACTTCGATCTATCGGTCTCCAAGCGGTATGTCGAACGGCATCAAGTTTGACGCTCGTGGTGACATGATCGTTTGCGAAGGCGCTGATTTCGGCGGGCGACGCGTTACGCGGACGGACATGAAGACCGGCATGAGTTACATCATCGCGGCGATGTACGAGGGCCGGCCGCTCAACTCACCCAACGACGTCACCATCGACGAACGCGGTCGCCTGTACTTCAGCGATCCTCGCTACCTTGGATACGAAACGCTCGACCAACCCGTCATGGGCGTCTACCGCATCGATACCGACGGTTCCATCCACCGCATCATCACCGACGCCGGCAAGCCCAACGGCGTTTGCGTTTCTCCCGACCAAAAAACGCTCTACGTTGTCAGCAACGACAACGGCGCATCCGGCTTTGAACGGCTCGGCCAGGACCCGACCAAACAAGCCGACAAAGTGGCAGCGCCGCTCCGCAAGGGACACATGGCATTGATGGCCTACGACCTGCACGCAGACGGATCGGCAACCTTTCGCAAAGTCATCGCCGACTATGCGCCGCAGGACGGTCCCGACGGTTTGATCTGCGACTCGGACGGAAACCTGTATGTCGCGGTTCGAGCAGAGAATCGCCCCGGCATTGTAGTTTATTCGCCGGACGGAAAAGAAGTTGCGTACTTAGAAACGGAGGTCCCCACAAACGTCGGCTTCGCGCGCGGCGACGACGCGAACTTGCTTTACATCACCGCGGGCAAAAGCCTTTATCGAATCCGCACCAATCGCAAAGGCTACCACCTGCCGTCAGCCAAATAAACCAGCGATCGTTTGTTGTCATACGGAGCGTGACGCCTGCTGTAGCGCTCACGCTCCCGCGTAAATTAAGCCGAACCACCAACCGCGCCCTCATCCCTTTCCGCAACGCACAACAAAGAGCGTAACAAACAAAATCTCCAACGCCCGAAACGATTACCGCTCGAACACGCTGACAACTTCGGCAGATCGTGACGCGGAGCGTAACGGCTACACTGCATAACAGCGACACCGCGTAAAGAGTGCATGGAGTTATCAAGAAACCGATGGAAGCACGATGCCGCAGGATGCTTTGATTTTATGTCTGATTGCTGCCGTGGCCGCTGGGATCAATGCGGTGGCGGGCGGTGGAACGCTGTTGACGTTCCCTGCGCTCGTTGCGGTTTTCATCGCCAGAGGGCTCGACCCGGACGCCGCGAAAGTGCTCGCGAACGGCACCAGCACCGTCGGACTTTTTCCAGCCACAATGGCGGCACTGTGGGGATATCGCAACGAATTCGCGGCCACACGCCACTGGCTTGCCCGGCTGATTCCACCCAGCGTGGTCGGGGGCACTATCGGAGCACTGCTTGTCACGCAAATGCCGGAACGATCCTTCGCGTTCATGGTGCCCTGGCTGATTTTGGCGGCTGCCTCGCTGTTCGCGTTGCAGCCATTTATCGCCAAGCGGCTCGGCATCGGCCAACCGCACGAGGCACCTACCGCACGAACGATGCTTGGCATCATGCTATTCCAATCCGTTGTCGGCGTGTACGGCGGCTACTTTGGCGCGGGAATCGGCATCCTGATGCTCTCCGCTTTGGCGATGATGGGCATGTCGAACATTCATGCGATGAACGGACTGAAAAGCCTGCTCGGCGGCTGTATCAATGGTTCGGCTGTGGTGATCTTTATCCTCAGCGGCACAGTCGATTGGCCGATCGCCCTGTCGATGGCGATTTCCGGATGCATCGGCAGCTATGCGGCTGCCCGCGTTGCACGACGCCTGCCAACCAAACTCGTTCGCAGCTTCGTGATCGCGGTGGGCTTTTCGCTGGCCACCTACTACTTCCTGCGCGGGTAAGCCTGGTCCGGCGGCGGTTCAAATGCGGAGTAGCACGTCAAGCGATCAGGCTACGAATCACTTCGCCCCCGACGTCGGTCAATCGCTGAAATCGACCCGCGTGGTAGTACGTAAGCCGCTCGTGATCGAGCCCCAGCAGATGAAGTAGCGTCGCGTGAACATCGCGCAGGTGATGCGACTGCTCCACGACACGATCGCCGAACGGATCGGTCGCGCCGAGCACGGTGCCGGCGCGTACGCCACCGCCGGCGAACCACATCGACATCGCCTTCGGATTGTGATCGCGCCCCGGCTTCTTCTTGTTGAACGCCGCTTCCGTCATGTCCGCAGTCCGGCCAAATTCGCCGCCCCATACCACCAGCGTATCTTGCAGCAACCCTCGCTGCTTTAAGTCCGAGAGCAGACCGGCAATCGGCCGATCGACATGCCTGGCTGCATTGCGATGCCCTTCATGGACATCGTCATGCGAATCCCAACCGGGTGCCCAGACCTGCACGAACCGGACACCCTGTTCGACTAAGCGTCGTGCAAGCAAACACCGGGTGCCAAACGCACGCGTCGGCTTCTCGTCGATTCCGTACAAACGCTGCGTTGCCGCCGTCTCATTCTCGATGCTTACGACGTCCGGTATCTCCGTTTGCATGCGAAACGCAAGCTCGTAGGCAGCGATTCGAGCCGAGAGATCTGAAAACTCCTGACGCGTCTCGCGATGCTGTCGATTCAGTTCCTGTACCAACTGCAACGTCGCGCGCTGATCGTCGCGAGTCACACCACTCGGTGGATCTAAATCGAGAACCGGTCGCTTGCCGCCTCGGAATTGCACGCCTTGATAGAGTGCAGGCAGGTAGCCGTTTCCCCAACTGGTCGTACCGCCAAAAGGCTTCCCGTCGCGTAGCACCACTAATGCGGGCAGGTTTTCGTTTTCAGTGCCGAGCCCATAGACGACCCAGGACCCGATCGATGGATGTCCTTGCACGGGATAACCGGTCGTGTACTGAAAGATCGCGGCAGGGTGATTGTCACTGTCGCAATAGCCTGATCGCAATAACGCCAAATCATCGGCATGCGTTGCCGTCTCTGCGAACAACTCGCTGACAGGCAAACCCGACTGACCGTATTGCTGGAACTTGAACGGCGAGCGAACGAAATAGCGGTTGCCTTTGACCTGATTTGTTTTGACATTTTCTCGCTTAAACAATTGCCCGTCGACTTTTTCCAACTCCGGCTTCGGGTCAAACGTATCGATTTGGCTTGGTCCGCCCTCCATGATCAGAAAAATCACCGACTTGGCACGAGGTGCAAAGTGCGGCTTTCGCGGCGGCAACGCGCTTGGACTTGCATCGCGCGATGCGTTTTCCAAAGTCGATCCGGCATGGTCCTCCGCCGCCTGCGACTCGCAATGCAGCAGATAGTCCAGGGCCACCGCGCCGAACCCGCCCCATCCGGCATGCGCGAGCCAATCGCGACGTGTCATGTTCGATGCCATACTTTGGCTGCCTCTAGTCGAGGTAAATGAACTCATTGGAATTGAAAATCGCCAGCGTTAGATCCCGCCATGCCGCCCTTTCCTGGGCCACAGATTCGCCGGTTGGATTGGCAGTCGAACTTGCAACCGAGACTCTTGAACGCCGCTCCGCGAGAAACTTTACGCACGCATCCGTTTCCGATCCTGCTGGCGAACGACCGAAGGCAGACCAGAACAATTCTTCGATCCGCTTTCGATCATCGGCACTGGTC
>JBJOLO010000344.1:0-3580 GCA_046045565.1 Planctomycetota bacterium
GTCGATCACCACTCGGAGCAAGGGACCGTGTTCGTTGCGAATCAGAATGGGATGCACCGGCCGTACGGTGCTGGCGATCGGCTGCGGAGTGCTTGGCTGCGCGGGCAAGTCGGGCAATCGACCGAGCGATAGAAATACAATCGTCGCTGCGACGGCGGCGAACATTTTCGCCGCTTGAGATCGCGATTGCTGTGACCGTTCCCATGCGGGTGCATTCCCAGAACAGGTCGGCATGCGGTAGCCAAACCAACTTGCCCAGCAACGGTCATTATTCGATTGAATTGATCGAATCTGCACGCAATGTCTCCTGTGATGGGCGCTCGTTCTGTACGTCTGCGGCAGCGTCAATGTAACACCGCAGCGGGTGACCACGAAGATAGGCGACGTTTTGGCCCTTGCCTTCAAGCCGGAGATTTTTACCACGAAGGACACGAAGAGCACGAAGGGAAGAGGAAGAATAGAATTGGTATCCGGGAAAGAGGGCGATCGATGGTGAAGGTCAGTCTGAACTCACGCTCCATTCACAAATCGATCTGCCACATCCATCAGTCAACGCCACCCTGCATTCGTGATCTCATTCAATCCAATTGAGAAACTCTTCTCTTCCCTTCGTGCTCTCGGTGCTCTTCGTGGTTATTCCTCTTGCCTTCAAGGACCACGAAATCATGTCAGACACGTTGAAGCCGCAGATCACCTTGATCGGCGGCGATTGTGCTGATCGATCACACGGGTGTAAAGTCCGAGACCGTCAGCTGCGGGAGTCGTCCCTTCAATTGTTCGACTGCTGCGGGGCTAAGTTTCAGATCGGTGATCAGCAGGCTGCGCAAGTCGCGAAGCTCGGCCAGGTGCGCGAGTCCGGCGCTGGTAATCTTTGTTCCGACGAGATTCAAGGCTTGCAGACGCGGGAATCGCGAGATCGATGCCAGTCCGGCGTCGGTGATGTCGCATTTCGCCAAGAAGAGCCGTTCGAGGTTGTCGAGCGAACCGGTGGCTGTGAGCCCTTGATCGGTGACGCGGGTTGCCGCGAGATGCAGTTCCCGCAGGCTTGGCACCGCGTTCAGATGTCGTAGCTCGGCATCGCTAAACGACGTGCCGGCGACATCAATCGCAACGGGCGAGTGGTGCTCGTCAAATGTCACCAAATGCAAAGCCGCGAGCGCATCGATCAACGTGCGCTGTTGATGAGAGACAAACAACTCGACGATTCCCCCAATCGAAATGCCGGTTCCATTGATCGCGAGTCGGCGCAAGTTGCGCAACGATCGCAGGCTGGCCAAGCCAGCATCGGTGACTTGAGTGCCCGTAAGCACCAGTTCTTCCAGTGTGCTTAGGGTAGATAAGTGAACGAGTCCCGCGTCGGTGATCGGCAAGCCGTTGAGCGAGAGACGACGCAGGGTGCGGCATTCGGAAAGCGACTCCAGGGCTCGATCATCGACGCGCGTTTCCTGCATCGCAAGCGACAACCATTGACCGCGATCGCTGCGTCGCCGGATGTCATCAGCGGTTGTGTTACGCGGCAACACGACCGCGAAGTCGGGGTTGTGAGGCAACTCACGATTCAGCGGCTGCGATGGGCGACGATCGTCATTCGCAGCGGTCCGACGAGTTCCACTAGTCAATTCCGCGATGGGCTGACCGGCGGGGAGCAGCGGAACGGGGCGTCCGGTTTCGTTGACGAAAGTTTGGCTGAGGGGGATGCCGAGCGATTCGTAGATTGTTGCCAACAAATCCTGATAGGTGACGGGGCGATCTTGTGGCGTTTCGCCCAGGCTATTGGTTGAGCCCACAACTTGGCCCATGGCGAATCCGCCGCCGTAAACCAGTGCGCAGCCCGCGGGTCCCCAATGTTCGCGGCCGGGACAACCCTTGTGCACGTGGACTCTCGGTGTTCGACCGAATTCTCCGGCTACGACGACGAGCACTTCGTCGCGCATGCCGCGCTGCTCCAGATCTTCGATTAGCGCGCTCACTGACTGATCGAACTGCGGACCGCGCTGTCGCATGATGGTAAAGATGTTGCCGTGGACGGCATGGTCGTCCCAACCGATCATCGTGCGGTCATAATCGCCGCGACCGTCAGGCGAGAAGCGGACAGCGACCACACCGACTCCCGCTTCCACCAGGCGGCGAGCGAGCAGGCATTGCTGGCCGGCGAGATGAAATCCATACCGCTCGCGGTGAGCGATCGGCTCGCGCGACAGATCGAAGGCGCGTGCCGCCGCTCCGCCGGTCACCAATTCCAGCGCCTGACGTCGAAAGCCATCGAGTGCGCGAAAGGATGCCTCATCCTGTAGCAGTGACGGTGCAGAGCCGTTGAGTCGATCGAGCGACGCAAGGATTTCGGCGCGAGATCGCAATCGATCAATGCTGCTGGACGCTTCGAGATTCTGGATCGTAAAACCGGGCTTCGCCGGATCGCCAGCGACTTGGAACGGGCCATCGACTGGACCCAGGAATGCCGGTCCTCCGCGATGCAGTCCCATGCCGATGTCGATGTAGCGCGGCAGATCGGCCGATCGATCCGCTGCCGTCGCGCGCTTGGTCACGGCCCGCATGCCGCGCGCAATTCGCGGATCGGTGGAAGCGCCAAGTGTCGTCTCCGCATCCTCTGCGCCGCTCCGCATGTGGCTGATCACGCTCGCCAAATCAGGATAACGGGATCGACCGCCGCTCGTCTGGTCGTACCATCCAGTCAACACGTTATGCGAACCGACGACATGATCGGACGACGGTTGATGAAGCGAGCGAATGACGGTGGTGAGGTGCGCAAGCTGCGCGAGTCGCGGAAGGACTTCACAATATGAGATGCCGGGGAGCGATGTCTGAATCGCGGCCATTTCGCCTCGATACTCGCTCGGCGCGTCCGGCTTGGGATCGAACGTCTCGAAGTGACTCGGCCCGCCATCCTGCCAAAGCAGGATCAGGGACCGTTTTTTATTGGAGTGGTTCGGCGCTGCCACCGACTGCAGCTGCAAAACGAGCGGCAGGCTGAGGCAGCCTGCGCCGCACACCACTGAGCGAAACAGAGCACGTCGACTGAGTTCTCTTCCGAGCAAGCCGCGATCCTGGGCTGTCGCTTTTTCCGAAGCGGTGAAATCGCGTGGCATAGCGTGTACCTAGCGACGGGAGATGGTGAGGTGGCCGGGATAGGTTGAGTTGACGACAACGCGGGTGGTGCCTGTCCATTGGGCGAACCGAGTCTACCAGACCGAATCGCTCGTTCAAACTTCGTCAGCGCGAAACGACTCTTGGAAGATCGCCCTTTTACCGGCTTCGTAGGGCTCCCGGTTGCACGACCATTGCCGGCGCGGAGGGAGCGCTTACCAGCGATTGAAAAAAACATGGCCATTCATAGGATTTTTATAGGGTTGCGGGGAAAGACCGAGCCTTGACCGATAACGATGAGGAAGTAGAGTACGACACAATGAAGACGCGACGGGCAGCTGAACGCGAAATTACTCAAGCGATCATCCGCTTCGAAAAAGAATACATGGGACGCGGTCCGCTGGACGCGAAAACCTTCATCCTGGATGACTTAGTTCTGGTTCGGCTGAAGGATGTGTTGACGCCTGCAGAGCAC
>JBJOLO010000391.1:0-11821 GCA_046045565.1 Planctomycetota bacterium
TTTTGTCTTGGTTGGCGAAGGCGGGTCGAGTCCATGGAAAATAGGCGGCTGCCGCAACGGCCGTCGATACCTTAAGAAAATCGCGGCGACTCCGCGTGCGCTGAGACATAGGTCTTCCTCTCGTCAAAATAGGGTCGTCAAAATAGGGGATGACATCAAAAAAGGAATCGTCGATCGCAACCGGAACCGCGTCCGATTCGAACGGCTACTCGCGCTCGTCCATGGAATGATCGACTGACGAGGCGGCCCTATGATCCCATATCGAGCGGGCACTTTCCAGCGTGGCGCCCCCGGTAAACTATCGGGCTTGCAGCAAGCGCAGGCCGTTGAAGATCACCAGCAACGACGCCCCCATATCAGCCGCGATCGCTCCCCAAAGCGAAGAAATACCCGCTAACGTCAGGGCGAAAAAAGCGACCTTGATCGACAGGGCGAAAAAGATGTTCTGACGGATCGTGCCCACCGTTCGGCGAGCCAGACGGACGACCCACGGAATTTTTGCCAAATCGGCCGACATCAAGGCGATGTCCGCGGTTTCGATCGCCACGTCGCTGCCGGCCGCGTTCATCGCGATTCCCACCGGCGCCCGCGCTAAGGCCGGTGCGTCGTTGACCCCATCGCCCACCATCGCCACCGTTCCGAAACGCCGCGCAAGACTTTCCACCGCGCTGACTTTTTCCTCAGGCAAAAGCTCGCCCGACACTTCGTCCAACTGCAGCGATTGAGCAATCGCATTGGCCGCCGGACGAGTGTCCCCCGTCAGCATCGTGATATGGCTGATCCCTAATCGCCGCAACTCCACGATCGTCGATGCGGAGTTAGGTCGAATCGTATCGGTCAGCGTGACCAGGCCGCAGACCTGGTCGTCGTTGCCTGCCACAACGATCCCCTGCCCTTGGGATGCCCATTCGCGAATGGTCTGCTGCAACTCCGCCGAAGCAAATCCTCGCTCCTCCAACATCCGTTGCGAGCCCAGCCAGTACGGTTGATCGTGGATGCGCCCGACCGCACCCTTCCCAGGCAATTCGACGAAGTCCTGAGCCGGCGTCGCGCTCACACCTTGCGACTCGGCGTAAGCAACGATCGCCTGAGCAAAAGGATGTTTGCCACGAAGCTCGAGCGCTGTCAGCCGCTCTAAGAACTCACGCTCCGTGTGCCCATTCAGAGGGAGCACGCGTCGGACCTGAGGCCGGCCCTCGGTCAGCGTGCCGGTCTTGTCGAACGCGATGGCCCGCAGACGTCCGACCGCTTCCAGCGGTGCACCGCCCCGTACCAACACCCCATGGCGAGCCGCCGAAGCCAGCGCCGATACCACGCTGACCGGCGTGGAAATGACCAAAGCACACGGGCAGGCGATGACGAGCAAAACAAGACTGCGATAGAACCACACCATCGCCGGCTGCTGGAACAGAAGGACGGGTGTTAAAAAAGTAAGCAACGCCAGCAGCATCACGGCCGGCGTGTAGATGCGTGCAAAACGCTCCACCCACTGCTCGCTCGGACCGCGACGCGCTTGCGCTTCGTCGATCATGCGGACAATGTGAGCGACCGTCGTGTCATCCGCCGCTTTCGTTGTCTGAACCTCCAAGGCGCCCTGGCCGTTCACCGATCCGGCAAAGACGAACTCACCTAGCTGTTTCGGGATGGGCAGGCTTTCGCCCGTAATCGCCGCTTGATTCACGTCGCTGCTGCCGGCTACCACCGTGCCATCCAGCGGAATGCGCTCGCCCGGTTTTACGACAATCCGCGAGCCGAGCCGTACCTCGGCCACCGGGCAAACCGTTTCGGCACCGTCCGGTTCGATGCGGCGTGCCATCGGAGGTGCGAGGTCCATCATCGCCACGATCGCGCGATGCGCTCGACGAATGCTCCACGTCTCCAGCGTCCCCGACAGCGCAAAAAGAAACGACACCGACGCCGCTTCCTGAAATTCGCGAAGCACCACCGCGCCCATCACGGCCGCCGTCATCAATAGATTCATGTCCGGCCGCGCCTGAATCACAGCACGCCATGCTTTGGGTAAGACCAGCCACAATCCGAGCACCATCGCGATCGCTTCGACCGCTTCCGCGATCGTTGGCCACACCGCTTCGTCCGCCGCTTTCCAGGCCAGTGCGGCGCGGATCGCCAACCCGATCGCCAGAAACGCGCCGCTGGCAACGGTGAAGCGAAGACTGCGTTGCCAGGCAACCGCGCGAGAATCCTGCCGTAAGCCCTCTTCGTGACCCGTTCGTTCGGTCCACGATTCGGCCGTCATGCCAGTGGTGGCAATGGCGGCGATGATCGCCGTTTCATCCACCGATAAGCCCGTGACATCCACTGCCATCCGACCTTGCAAGACATCGAACGACAACCGCGATTCGCTGGTCACGAGCGGAACCAATGCCTGCCGCAGCACACGAACTTCTTCCGCGCAGTCCAGTCCTGCCACCCGGAAATGAAGCGTGGAAGGCATCAGACTTCGTTCAGCGGTTCGGTGGCATCGCCGAAGGTTTTCGGCCGCACGTCCATCTTGTCCATCATCGAAAGGAACAGACGGCACAACTGCCGTTGCGGCTTATCGCGATAATCGAGAACCTTTCCGGTCTCGATCCGCCCGCCGCCGCGGCCCACCATCACCACCGGCAACTGCGTCGCGTCGTGGCCGCCCGTCATCATGCTCGAGCAGAACATCAACATGGAATTGTCGAGCGCCGTGCGATCGCCCTCCTGAATCGCGTCCAGCTTGCGAGCGATGTACGCCAATTGCTCCACGAAGAACTGATTGACCTTCAACCAATCGGCCGTATCCGAATGCGACAGCAGGTGGTGGATCATATAGTCCACGCCGAGATGCGGGAAACGCAACGACGAATGGTCGTTGTTCAACTTGAGCGTCGTGATGCGGGTCGTGTCGGTTTGGAAACCGAGCACCAGGATGTCGCACATTAATCGCATATGGTCGGCGATATTTTGCGGGATGCCTTCCGGCGGCCGCGGAATGTTCGGCTTGTCGAGAGTCGGACGCCAACCTTGCAACTCCCCACGCTGCCCGGCCTGTTCGATACGCTGCTCGACTTCGCGCACCGAGTCGAGGTATTCATCCAGCTTTCTCTGGTCGCGAGAACTGATCTTGCGCCGCAGGTCTCCCGCGTCCGCCAGCACCGCATCCAGCACGCTCTTGTCCCCGCGCTGAACCTCGTCCTTGAACAAGCGATCGAACGCCAGAGCCGGATACAGTTCCAACGGCGTCGGCGTCGTCGGCGAACTCCACGAGATGTGCGAGCTGTAAAGCATCGAGTAGTTCTTGTGGACGGACGGATTCGCCGGTTCGCAGCCGAGCACCAAACTGGGAACTTTGGTGGCTCGACCGTAGGTCTGAGCCAGCATCTGATCGACGCTGGTTCCGGATCGGATCTCGCCACCGGAAGCCAGAGGAGCTCCGGACAACAGGTTGCCCGTTTGTGAGCTGTGAATGTTTCCCTTCAAGGCCTGCTCGTTGTAAAGACCGCGGATGAAGAGCAGTTTTTCCCGCATGTCGTTCAGCGGCGCGAGCACCTGTCCGAGTTCCAGCGAACGGCCTTCGCCCTTCGCCCACCATTCGCGACCGTGAAAGCCGTTGCCCGCGAAGAGCACCGCCAGTCGCACGGGTGCTGAACTTCCCCGCTGCGCAGCGGCTTGCGGCTCGTCGCCCCAAACCGGCAACGATTCCAACCAAGGCAAAGCCATGCTAACACCCATGCCGCGCAACATCGTACGTCGGGAAAAAGCGTGGTGGGTCATGGAAGGCTCCTCGTCAGATTTAGGTGGTCGTTAATCGTGGATCGTGTGCACTCAATACCGTGAATTCGGGGCGTCGAGTTGAATGCCTTGTTTACTTCATTCCTCGGAAGCGGCGTCCCGACCGCGAATATGACGGAACTGGGAACTGCTGACAATCGTTTCCATCAGCGGTTCGATGTGGTAGTCGTTTGCCTTGAGCACCTTCTGCATTTCCGCCAGGAGCGGCTCATCCGATAATTGTATCGATCGGCCGAGGGCATATCCCAGCAGTTTTTTGCAGAATTGCCGCATGAAAGCGTCGCGACGGACGGTGAGCAGGTAGTCGCGCAGGCCGGGGAGCCCATCGATTTTCGAGCCGTCCATGGTGGTCGTGGCGGTGTCGATCGGCCGGTTGCCCAGATCCTTTTCCCGCCGTCCGCCTATCGCATCGAACGACTCCAGAGCAAATCCGAGCGGGTCGACGCGCACGTGGCAGACCGCGCATTTGGGGTCGCTGCTGTGTTTTTCCACGAGTTGCCGGACGGTCAGTCCCTCGGTTGCCGTTTCATCTTCGGGCAACTGCGGAACGCCCTTCGGTGGACGCGGCAGACGTTCGCCGAGCAACACTTCGCTGATCCAATTGCCGCGCAAAATCGGACTGGTTCGCGATGCGCCCGATTGCTTGGCCAACGTCGTGGCTTGGCCCAGGATCCCGCCTCGCGAATGTTGCTTGACGCCGTCGACGCGTCGCCATTCCGCGCCGGCCACGTTGGGAATCCCATAATGCTTCGCCAGCGGTTCGTTTAAGAACGTGTAATCGGCGTCAAGGATGTCGATCACGCGGCCGTTGCGTTGAAACAGATCCGCGAAGAACAGGATCGACTCCTCGTACATGGCGCCTCGCAGCCCCGCAAAACTCGGGAAGTGCCGCTCGCTTTTCTCATCCAGCCGATCGAAGTCGTAAATGTGCAGCCATTGGCACGCGAATTCGGTCGCCAGTCGTCGCGATCGAGGATCGTGGAGCATCCTTCGGGTTTGCGCGAGCAACTGCTCCGTCCCCAGCAACTTCCCCGAGGCCGCCATCTGTCGTAGTTCGTCGTCGGGTTGCGACGACCAGAGGAAATAACTCAACCGCGTTGCCAGTTCGTGCGCTGACACCGGCTGGTGAGCATCGCCCTGCCCCGGCTTCTCAATCCGGTACAGGAACGCCGGGGAAACCAGAATGCGAGCCAACATCAGCCGCCACGCATCGTCGTGCGGGAGCTCCTCGCGACGCAAGTCGGCGTAGAGTTGCCGCAATCCTTGTGATTCCGCCTCGGTGAGCGGTCGTCGGTAGGCTTGCGAGGTGAAGGCAATCAGCGACTCCACCTGCGCCGGTTCACATTCCTCCAAGCGACGCCGGAACGCGTCGGCACGATCGTGGATCGGCTTGCGAAGCGGCTCAAATACCTTCGGATCGGCGTCCTGCGTGGCGTATTCCATCAGCTGTGCAAACGCATCCACCAAGGTCAACGCGTCATAGCTGATAAAATGCAACTCGTCCCACAGCCGATTCAACTCCGCTGTTTGCTGCTCGTCCAACATCAAACGCTGCAACTGATCATCCTCGCGATAGAAGAGCGTGAGCGTCACGACTTCATCAACGGGCACGATCTTCGTGTAGCACAGCGCGATCGGAAACAAGTTGCGATATTCTTCCAACGCTCGCTCCAGTCGCTTGCGAGCCGGGCTGTTGTCATTCACGAGGATCGGAGTCCCGTGCGCGACGCCACGTTGATTCGATGTCCAAGGTCCATTGGCCTGAGTCTCCTTGGTCTCAGAAGCGACCAGACCGCTCGCCGCATCGGGCTTGGTCGTCAGCACGCGCACCTGAGCGCTCCCGTTCGCTGCGGTCGCCGCATGCAACGATGCGCCTGCAACCAATTCACAACCGTCGGCCAGATCCGCAGGCAAGTGCACTTCGATGACCGCCGGCGCTCGCACACAGAGACTCGCCGGATCGATCGCGCTGCCATCGGGATGGCGTCCGAATTGTTCGGGATCGATACCCCATACTTTGGCTTGCGCGGTCTCAGGTTTTGTTTTTTCGCTCCCCGCACCCGGCGTTGCAGGTGCGTCTTTGGCCGCTTTGCCGGCGATCTGTTTGCGCCAGCTGGAAAACAAGGGGCCGGAAATCGACGTGAGCTGGCGACGGAGCGCCGCATCAGGCGAATCTTTTTTGTTTGCATCGCTATTCGCAGCGGGGCCGCTCAGCAAGAACTTCTCAATCGTGACTGCCAACTGCTGCTTCTCTTGCGTGTCGGAAGAGGATTGCCATTTCGCGAGCAACGAATCGGGCGGTATGACGTGGCCGGCTGCACCGCTCACCGGCTCCGTGTAAAAATGCCATACTCCCGCGTTGCCGAACTGATCTGCATGCGGATTTCCCGCGAGCAGATCGGGCGAGACATCCTTGGCCAGATCCCAGGTGCGATCGCCGGAGCGCAGCGTCAGATCGACGGCGGTGAGATCACAGGCGTGATTGCCGTCCCGGGGCCCGATGATCAACGACACAATATCGCCCTGGCGGATCGGCAGGTTTTCGAACGGACCAACGGCAATCTCTTTCGCGCCTTGCGACACACCCGCCGCCAAACGCTGACGCGTGTTGCCGCGTCGCACTTCCAGCAGCCACGTCACGCCGTTACCGCACTCGGGGTGCGCGTGCTGCACTTTTGCTTCCACGCGAAGCATGCCGCTGATCGGACTCTGCCAGCCCGCCACGATGTTGAGGGTTGGCGAGGGATGCATCGCGACGCCATGGGCTTTCAGATTGCCGGGGATTCGCACCGCCTGATCGGAAGCGTTGGCAGCCACGTTCGGCGTTTCGGGCGGGCCCCAGCCCTTCACAAAATCGTAGCCGGCATTGCTCTGATTTTTCTGCGTCAGGTGCGATTCGATCTTCGCCGCATTGCCATGACTGATTCCCAGATAATCGAACCAGGCGGCCAGGATCGCTTGATCCACGCTGTGCTTGTTGGCCAGCGAAGCGAGATCAATTTCACCCGGCATCGAGCTGGCTTCTGCAGCTGCGGTGAGGCACTTCGCCGTGCTGGCGAAAACCGCATCCCGATGCGTGGTGAGTTGTCGACTGAGCGCTTGCACATCGCGAAGCGATAAGTCCTCACGGCCCTGGGCCACCAGTCGCGGTTTTTCCCAGACCACAAAGTCGCCATCATTGCCGTCGCCCGCGTCACCCGTGACGAGATACAGCACGATCTCTTCTTGTCCCGGTTCGGCTGCGAGTTTGACGCGAAGATCCTGACGGCCTTGGAGCGGCGATACCGGTTCCTGCCATGCCTTCGGACCGCCAACCTTGCCGATATGACCGACACTCGTAAAACGCCAAAGTGCCTGCTGCCACCGCGCGATGCTCGTGACCAGCTGCGGCACGTCCGCGGGCTTCGCATTTTTCCACTCGGACCGCAGTCCGTCCAAAAGCAACGACGGCTCCCTGCCCTGCAATGCATCCCAGAGCAAACCGAGGTATTTTCGATTCAGACGCCGTTCCTGTGCGACGACGGCCACCGTCTTCTTTCCCGTGCGAAGCGCGTCGCGCTCTTCGAGGGTGGCGGTGAGGTAGCGGTCGAGCGCCAATCGCCCGCCACTATTCGTGTCGAAGACAATCCCCTGCAGGTTCACCTGCGTGCCACCTGCTTCGTCGGAGAACTGCCGGTAGAAATCGCGGATTCGCGACAAGGTTTCATTCGTCCAGTCGCGTCGCGTCGTGGCGGGAGAGAAACGAAATCCTTCAGGCAGCAGGACAGCATGTTCAGCCACCGACTTTGCCGCATCGAGATACTTGCCGAGCAGCGCAGGCGACATGACCAGCGCATTTCCCGTGTTCGTGAACCCCTCGCCCGCCGCACTGTCGACCGGGAATTCGCGGGCCGGATCGAGCGATGCGACGCCGGTCAGGTCGCGAAGCGTCAAGGTATATTCCGAGTTGCTCAACCGGCGCAGGAGCACGGGGCCGGGATCGCCCGCGTTGGCGTAGGCCTCGGCGTCCAAGTATTGGCCGACCCAACTGCGGAGTTGCTTTCGCTGTTCGGCCGTCGGTTGCTTCGACTCCTTGGGCGGCATCTCGCCGTTGTCGAGCATCTCAGCCACTTTCTGCCAGACTTTTGCATCGCGACGCACCGAGGCGAACGAATCGAATCGCTCCAGGTCGAGCTCGCCCTCTTTCTTCTCCGTCGAATGGCACTGCAGGCAGAACTGCTGCAACGCGGGACGCACGTTTCCGGCATATTGCCTGCCAAGGTTCTCAAACGACTCCTTGGACGAATCCGCGGCGCGAACGGCGCTGCCCACCGCGAGCAAACTCACCGCGAGCAGGATCGCGTTGGCGGCATGGGGCAAACCGGAGAGCAGCCAGCCCGGCCTCGTGCTTGAGGTGCGTTGAGGCTCCTGCTGTGAATATCGTTGTTCAACCGGATGAAGGCAGTCAATGGAACGCAGCATGTAATGCTCCCTGGAGACGCGTCGAACGGTCGCAGCGTGGCTTGCAGTCTAGCAAAGCGCACGCGCGATTGCATCCTCAAGGGCTCCGGGCAGCAGTGCATTACGCCTACTTCTTCGGGCCGTCGTTGCGACCGCGGTCGCGCTCGGAGCGATTCGCATTGGGTGGGTTGAAATCGCGCCGCGGTCCAGGATCGTTCCGAATTCCGGAGTCGTTGCGAGGCGGGGAGTTGAAGCGGGGCGGAGTGTCGATGCGCGGCGCGGGATCGCGGCGCGGTGCAGGATCGCGCGAGGGCTCAAAGCGCCGAGGCTCGGGCTCGCGAGTCCGAGCAGGGGGATCGATGAGCGGTTTTTGCGACCGCTGCACATCACCTCGTCTGGGTCCCTCATTGCGCGGCGGCTCGTTTCGCGGCACTTCACTGCGAGGCGGCTCACTGCGCGGTGCGGGTGACGCGGGGCGAACCGGCTCTCGCGGCGTGCGGTTGACTCCGTCCTGCCGCTTACGCGGTTCAGGTTGAGCACGGTTGTCCGGACGAGGTGCCGGGGAATTGGGCAGGCCCGGTTCACGAGCACCCGGTTCACGAGCACCCGGTTCATTGCCGCCCCGATCGGGGATCGCAGGACGTTCTTTGCCGGGCCGGTTTTCATTCGGGCGAGGTCGTTCGCGCGGAGGCGTTGGAGTTGCCGCGGGCGGATCCGACGGGGTGGACGAGGGATCGCGACGCGGGTCAACGCGCGGAACATTTTTTTCCCGCGGTTTCGGTTCGGGCGCGGGATCCGGTTTTTGACCTGGAGGATCCATCGTCACCGGCGGTTTCTCGGCCTTGGGGACTCGAGGTTCATTACCACGCTTGCGCGGGGTCGTCGGGGCGTCACCCGCCACCCCATCCGGTACAGACGGCTTGGGGTTTCGCGGCGTGCTGGTCGCCGGATTCGGTCGGCGACTCGGTCGATCGCTCGGCGGTAATTCAATGCTCGGCAGATCGATTTTCGGCTTCGAGCCGTCGGGACCGGCATTCCCCGGCGGCGTGCCCGTTGGTGGATTATTCCCTGGCGGGGATGCAACCACGTCGCCGTCTTTCTCGCGACCGGAGCCTCGACGCTTGTCATCATCACCAGGTCTCCCGATTTCTGGCGGGCGATCGGTCGGAACGGGTGGAATCGCATCGGCGATCTTGTCGATCGGCCCCTTCTTATTCCCCGGGCCTCGGTTTTCCGCTTCGACCACGGCCCGCTTCTGCGTGAACTCGCGCATTTTCCGCGATCGTTCTTGAGCCGCCTCGCGGTCGCGTTGGTCAATCTTTCGCAACCGGATCGCTTCTTTGTCGTCGACGGTCGATACCGGAATCAACGGTCGCACTTGCGGGGCAGCGATTCCCGCAGCCACGCCGGCGACGGCCGTTGCGCCGACAAGGGTCCCGGCGTTCAGCCGATGGGGCGGCCGGCTGTCAACGTGGTCGCGGCAATGTTCATAGCGGTCGCGCAGGTCGCGCTCCCAATCGCGATGGTTACGATGCACGTGCGCGTAATGGGTGTAGATCGGATCATAGCAACCGCGCGTGCGATGGTAGCCGTACCAAGGTTGGATGCCGATCGACATGTAGTTCGTGGCGTAATAGTCGCCAAAGTAGTAGTGGGACCATCGCGGTGACACGAAGAAGTGATCGGTCAGACGGAAGCAATCGACGACGATCGTCGGACAAAAGACATACGACGGTCGTCGCCACACGGTATTGCGGAAGAACACCGGCGCAAACAAGGTTCCTCGCGCCGTCGGTGTCCGATCCCAATAGCCATCCACAAAGATGTAGCCGCGCGGCGTCCAAACGAAACGCGCGGGAACCCAAACCCAATCGGGTCGTACTGCCGTCCAGTATCCCGGCCGCCAAATGTATTCCGTGCTGCGCCACTTCCAGCAACCGGGGACCCAGAAATCGTCGGTCGAGTCAGCCGGCGTGGAAGGACCGACTTCAAGACTCTTGGGCGGTTCCGGCAGATACGTGATCTGATTCGCGCCTTCCGCAGTCCAAAAGCCCGATACCCATTGACTGCCTCCCTCCACAGCAACCCATAAGCCGGGAATCCATCGTCGTCCCGGTGGAGTCGCGCGCCAGAAACCGCTCACCCACAAAAAGTCGTCACGCTCCTCGTCCCATGCCCAGTATCCGGGGATCCACTCCAGATCGTCGCCTTCCGGTTTGTCTTCGGGCGGAATCTCCTCAACCGCTTCGGGAGGCGCCTTCGCAACGATCGGTCCGGGCTGCGGATCAAAAACAACCGGTTCCGCAAACGCCTCGTGAATCGGACCGCGAGCCAACACTTCAACATCATCATCCGTCGCCGGTGCCGGATCCTGCGCGTGTGCGGGCAACGCTAGAAGCAACGCGAGACTCAAACCGGCGATCCAGACAAAACATCGACGCACGGCCTGGCTCGCATGCGTCGCCTCGTTGATGAGCTTTGAGAACATACCCTGCGATGTCGGGCAAAATACGTTCCGAGAAACGAGCAGGCTGGAAGGGACTGGGCGGGAACGGACTGGGCTGGAGGGGACCGTCGTGCGCATCGTGGATACTCCGAGGTCGAGGAAGGAGGGAGTGTTCGCCTGTGATTATACGGAAGCGAATTGCAGCACGTCGCGAAAATAGATGAAAATCGCCTAGAATGAGCCAAGCGAAGTTGGCACTAGACTCTACCCCATGCGAATAATCAGCTTTTCCCAACTGGTCCAAGCGGTCGGCGGTCCCGGAACCGTGATCATCGGACTGCTGCTAGCCGTGGTACTGCCGGCGGTCTTGGGACGATGGGTGCTGGGTCCGGTCAGCGATCGGGCAGGACGGCTCCAAGGCGTCCTGCGGTTCCAACTCAGCGATTTCTTCTGGCTGGTGATCCAGTTCCAGCTGGTGCTCGGCTACTGCGTCCGCTTCGTAGGCGTGCGGCAAGCGGTCCTGTTTCCCTTGACCCTGATCGGCACGTCGCTCGGCATGGCGGCTCTATGGATGGGCGCGATCAGCTTCATGTCGCGGGCGAAAGTGACGGAGGTGCGACGCCGCGCAACCTTCGTAATGTTCGTGCTCCCCGCCGTCGTCGCCTACCTGATGGTCACCACCTTCGTGCTGCTGGTTGTGACCGATTCCTGGTTCGAGCTTTTTTCGCGCCATTATCGTGGCGAGCTCGAAGATATGCTGACGATCATGTCGTTGACCAAGCGTCAACTGACGGCCAGTCTCGTCGCGTTACCTATCCTGGCCTGGACCTTGCGACGCATCGCGCTGTGGGTCGTCGCCGATTCGACGGCCGTCACCGCAGTTGCCGAAAGCAAACCTTGCGGGACGGCTCATTCAAGTTAGCACGGGATTTCCAGAAGGCCGCTTCGGGGGCGGCACCCGCGCGAGATCATGCAAGTGAGCTTACTCGCCCGAACCTTTGTCGCTCGGAGCTTCCTTCTCATCCGAGACTTTCACCGCTTCGGGGATCGTGGCCTGTTCCGGAGCCGGCTTGTCTTGACGGTCGTCATCCGAATCCTTGCCCTGCTTTTCCTTTTCCGCGCGGGCGAGCGCATCGGCTACGCCTTTGGTGACTT
>JBJOLO010000439.1:0-3054 GCA_046045565.1 Planctomycetota bacterium
AAGGCTTATGGACAAGGGATGGTTTCGTGAAGATCTCGACTTGCGGGTGACATCCGTTTTCATTCAAGCTTTTACGCTCGGTAAAGTAATCGACGATTTCACTCCCGTACCGATGAACGAAGCGGCGTGGAATCGCCTGATGATGCAAATCATCCGTAACGTCTTGATGATGCCGCGGAGATAGGAACGCCGTGCTCACCACTCCGACCAACGGAATTCTGCTGTTATCGAGCCTGTCGTTCATCACGATCGGTGTCGTCGGATGGTTGTCTCTCTCGGAACCTGACCGGTCCGCCCGCCTCTGGCTCTCGGCATTCGTACTGTCTGGGTTATCGCCATTACTCGGCGCCGGAAGCCAGTTCACCGCATTCTCTTTCGTCGCAAGTACCCTAGCGCTGACGGCTTCTTTCGCCGTGTTCAGCCTGAGCCTCAAGACCTTCCGCAACGATCAACTCCTGCTTCGCGAATACTCCATTGCAATCGGGGCTGGGCTCGTTCTCTATACAGTAGTGCTGGGGTACCTCTTCAAAAATGCCTCGATCGCTGCACAGGCGACAGCCTTCGCACTAGGCAACGGGGCGATGGCGGTGTGGGCGACGTCAGAAGCTGTACAGCTCACAAAAAGGCACCGCTCGCGATTCGCTGCTCATCTTGCCGTTATTTTCGGAATTCAGGCTGCAGTGCTCACCATCAGAATCCCACAGGTCTGGTTTGGCGCTCAAATGCGCTTGTCAGACTCAGAGCCAATTGCGCTATCGATCGTGCTCGTTCTCGCGCTCTGCGGCATCATCAAGGCGATTTCCTATTACGCGATGCGACTCGAGGAATTCCAAATCCGTATTCAGCGGGATACCGAGATCGTTCGTGATCAAGCTCTTCGTCTCGCGCGTAAAAACAGTGAGCTTGTCTCTGCGATGCATGTCGCACCGGTAGCCTGCGCCGTCACAGATCCCACTCTCAAGGTCATTTACCTCAATGCGGAAGCTCGACAGATGCTCGGCAATTTCGATATCGTCAAGCATCCACCGCGGTTGTCGGATTGGTTGGTCGGACTGCAGCGTGCGCAGATCGTGTCCATCGCATCATCGCGCTACGTTTTTGTGCGCGCACCGGACTGGTCCGAGCTGATGATAGCGGAGCTATCCGTTCGTGGCGTTGAGAGCGAGAGTCCAGGGACCCAGTGGGTATTTCTGATCAAGCCGGAGGACTATTCCCAATCGGTCATCGAGGCAGCCTGGACGGCGATTCCCCGAGAGGAAGATCGCGCATTGCTTCTCACGGATGATCATGGCCTGGGACTGAGCGCGCAGCCCGCTTGGGGCGAGGTCCTCGGTCCTTACGCAGTCTTTAATTCACCCGAGTTGCGCTTCGGCGGAATTTCGGATTCGCAGGATGCGGCGGGTCTCGATGTTTGGGCCACCCTCACGAACTTCTGTGGCGATCAAGGAAAGCTCGAGCGTGCTCGGTCTGAGCAAAGAGCGGGCCGCGGAACCTCGATATTGCTCCGCGATTCCCAAGGCCAGCAGGTGAACGTGATTTTCACACCGATCCGCAGTAAAGCGAGCAAGGAGCGTCGTTGGCTCTACGAGATTTTCTGGAAGCCGGCGCCGATCAAGACTGCGACTCCGGCGACGACGCCCGTAGCACGACGGGCGACGCACGTCGCGGGCGAAACTGTTGAACCACGTTCCGTACCCGCTACAGACATTCCGGCATTTCTCAAAAAGTAGCTGGCCCCACTGGATCGATTCCTTTCAATCGTCAAATATTCGATCGATGAAATATCGTCCTGCGCCCATCCGAGTGCTGTTTCTGTGTACACATAACTCCGCTCGAAGCATTCTTTCTGAGGCATTGCTCAACCACCTCGGTGGACAGCGGTTCCTCGCGTATTCGGCAGGTAGCAGCCCTCGTCAAAATCAGACCCCTCATCCTCTCGCCCTCGAGACTCTGCTCGAATCGGGGATTTCCATTGAGGGTCTTCACAGCAAAAGTTGGGATGCGTTTGTCACTCCAGAAGCGCCGTCGATGGATCTTGTGATCACGGTCTGCGATAACGCTGCTGCGGAAACCTGCCCGATTTGGCCGGGCCATCCGGCTACTGCGCATTGGAGTTACCGAGATCCATCGGCTCTCGTCGGTAGTGATGAGGATAAACGCTCTGCTTTTCGAGAGACGCGCGATCTCATTCGACAGCGAATTATTCGATTAGTGAATCTCTCTGATGATGCACTCAGCCCACAGATGATTCAGCCCAGTGTTCGCGCGCTCGGTTAGAGCCTTGGGTATTGGCCGCAGCCCTTCAATACGTGTTTTCGTTGTATTGCTAGACTAAATCTGCCTTTCATCCTCTGCGTCCTGCTACGCGCGTGCGGCGGCGGCAGTTACGAAGGTGTCGTACAGAGATCGACCTACGCATTTCTCTCCGCGTTGGCAGGTGCCGCAATCCCCCACATGCCCGATATCGACACAGCAAGCGACTAAACTCGGGTTCAAATGACCTCAAGTCGACTCGGAGACGACGCTGGTTTAACAAACACACCCTACGAAGGAGCGGGAGTCACCGAAACTTACTTGAGCAGAACCCGTAGAGCCGCTTTCTCTGCATCTGGCAAATTCAGTTTGTCGATTTCGCCGATCGCCGTTTCGACCGGCAACATGTGCAGAGCCTCGCGAAGCCTTTTCACTTCTTCGGATGCTTTGAACACCGTATTGGCTGCCGTCATATCAGAGGCGTGCCGCGCCATTGCGCGCTGCTTCAGCACTTCGAATTGCTCCTCGCTTAAGTGCAGCCGGATTCGTTCTTCTTCGAGATCACGAGCTTCTTTGTCGGTCAGCACACCATCCGCGAAGGCATCCTCAACCGCTTTCAACATCTGTTCACGCTGTTGATGGAGCTGGTCGGAGAAGGCCGACCCCAGAATACCTGCTGGGAGCGCCACAATACCGATACCGAGTATCGCCAGTACCATCGTGAACGCCTGTCCGATAGGCGTTACCGGCGAGATATCACCGTAACCGACACTCGCCAAGGTGATGACGGCCCAGTACATG
>JBJOLO010000442.1:0-7054 GCA_046045565.1 Planctomycetota bacterium
CATGATCATCGCCAACGGCGAGAATTGCGCGGACGGTTCCGGGATCACTCCGACGATTTGCCAGGAACTGAAGTCGGCAGGTGTCGACTGCATCACGCTGGGCGACCATATCTACCGTCGCAAGGAGATCTACGAGACGCTGGACCGTGCGGCGATGATCGTCAAGCCGGCGAACTTTCCCGATCAGGCACCGGGGAAGAACTGGGTGGTGGTCACGACCAAGAGTGGAATCAAGGTTGCCGTCTTCAGCCTGCTGGGCCGCGTCTTCATGCGGCCCGTGGATTGTCCATTTAAGGCGGCCGATCGGGTTTTGAGCGAGATTCCGGCCGACGTCACGGTGCGCGTGTTGGATATGCATGCCGAGGCGACCAGCGACAAGCAATTGATGGGACGGTACTTGGACGGGCGAGTGTCTGCGGTCTTGGGAACGCATACGCATGTCACCACGGCCGACGAACAGATTCTTCCCGGTGGCACCGCGTTTCAATGTGATATCGGCATGACCGGCCCGTACGAGAGTATTCTCGGTCGCCGAATCGATCGCGTTATGGAAACGACCCTTACTTTCCGCCCCACGGAATTTCATGTCGCGACGGGCGATGTGCGGTTGGCCGCCACGCTGGTAGAGATCGACCCGGCTCAAGGCCGCGCGACGCGGATCGAACGGATCCACGTGAAAGAGTCGGAGGTTGGGGGCAACAGCGAAGGGAAAGCGTGAATGGCCCCCATCTGCCGGACGTCGGAACTCACCATCTCCAGCATGCTGAAAGGGGTGCCCACCGGCATCGACGATTTACCGTTAAGCGACATCGGCCTGCAAGGCTGGAATGTGCTCCGGCAGGACTTGCCTTTCCCGCTCGCTGTGCTTAGCCAATCCGCGCTGCGACATAATGCCGGTTGGATGCGGCGATTTCTAGCGTTGTCTGGCGCGCTCTTCTCACCGCATGGCAAGACGACGATGAGTCCGCAGTTGTTCGAGCAGCAACTAGCGGACGGCGCGTGGGGCATCACGCTGGCTACCGCCAGTCAAGTGATGGTGGCCCGCCGCTTCGGTATCCCACGTATCCTGTTGGCGAACGAACTCGTGGGTGCGGCGTCGATTCGCGCGATTGCGGAGGAACTCGAGCGCGATCCGGACTTCGATTTCTATTGCCTTGTCGATTCCGTGGAAGGTGTGCGGATCCTGGACAAGGCGTTGGGGGAGTCCGGATGTCGCAGGCCGTTGCAGGTGTTGATCGAGATCGGTGTCGCGGGGAAGCGATGCGGTTGCAGGGATCTCGAGACAACGCTGCAGGTCGCTCAGGCGGTCAGCCGTGCAGAACACCTTGTGTTGCGAGGCGTCGAGGGATTCGAGGGGGTGATCCATGCGGCGTCGCCCGAGGAATCGGATCGGTTGGTGCGAGATTTTCTTCAGCAACTCGTGTCTGTGGCGGAGCGGTTCGCGGTGGAGGGACTGTTTGAAGAGGGACCGATCCTGCTGTCGGCCGGCGGAACGCAGTATTTCGACTTGGTTGCGGAGGTTCTATCCCGCGCACCGCTGGGTGGGCGGGCCGAGGTGATCGTTCGGAGCGGTTGCTACTTGACGCACGACTCGCAGATTTGCGAGCGCCTGCATCAACAGCTTCGGGAGCGATGTCCGGAAGCACGTGACTTGGGAGCGGGTTTGCTGCCGGCGCTGGAAGTGTGGGGCGTGGTGCTGTCCCGCCCGGAACCGACTCGCGTGGTCGTAAGCCTCGGCAAGCGGGACTGCTCGTTCGATGCTGATCTGCCGTTGCCTGTGAAGTGGTTCCGTTCCGATCTGCACACGGCGCCGGCGCCCCTGGCCGGTCACCGAACGGCGATGCTGCACGATCAGCATGCGATGCTGGAAGTGCCGGTGGACTCGCCGTTGCAGGTTGGCGATCTCGTCGCGTGCGGAATATCCCATCCGTGCACGACGTTCGATCGTTGGCAATTCATCCCGATCGTCGATGACGAATATCACGTCACGGGCGGGATCCGCTGTTTCTTTTGATCGCTTCGCCCTGGCACGCCCCGACGTCTTGCAGCGCGATGGCAGCGGGATTATCGCGAAGTTGCTGCTGGTGCATTTTTTTGCGGGGCGGTGCCGCGGTTTGTGAACTGGTCCTTGTGTACGACTCCGCCCTTCATGACGAAACCGATGTCTTCTAACACGCGAATGTCTTGCAACGGATCGCCCGCAACGGCGACGATGTCGGCGTACATGCCGGGTGCGATGCGGCCGACGTGCTTCGACCGGCCTAGCAGTTCGGCGGCGTCGGAGGTGGCGGAGCGGATCGCGCGGGCGGGTGTCAGTCCGTACTTGACCATGTAAGCGAACTGCTTGCCATTATCACCATGCGGGTAGACGCCCGCATCGGTGCCGTAGGCCACTTTCACACCGGCCTTGACCGCTCTCGCGAAATTGTCGCGTTGCAACTGGCCGATTTCCCGCTCCTTGTCGATCGATTCCTGCGGCAGTTTGAATTCGATCGCTTTTCCCAGCAGGTAGTCGTCGTTGTAGATGTCGGCGACCAACCACGCGCCCTGCCGGATCATCATCTGAATGCCCTCGTCGTCAATCAGGCTGCCGTGTTCGATGGAATCGACGCCGGCGACCAGGGCGTTCTTAATGCCTTGGGCTCCATGGGCGTGCGCGGCGACCTTTCGGCCGCCCGCATGCGCTTCTTCCACGGCCGCTCGCAGTTCGTCGATCGTGAACTGGGGAGCGCCCGGCGCATCGCCGCGGGAGAGCACACCGCCCGTGGCGCAGATCTTGATTACATCGACCCCGTACTTCATTTGTGCACGAACGACCTGACGGACCTGATCGGGTCCATCGGCGATCTGAAAGTCGCGATCGTTCGGAAACAGGCTGACGCGAACCTGAGGAGCAAATCGGTTCAAGTCGCCGTGTCCTCCCGTCATGGAAATAGCGGGTCCGCTGGCCACCACGCGCGGTCCCGTCACAAATCCTTCGTCGATCGCTTCGCGAAGATCGACTGCCATGAACGGTCGGCTACCCACGTCGCGCACAGTGGTGAAGCCCGCGTCGAGCGTTTTGCGAGCATGGATGACCGCGGCGAAGGCGAAGGTGTACGGCGTGTTTTTGAATTTGTTGATCTCGTCATAGCGGTCCGCTCGCCCGCCCAAATGCGTATGGCAATCGATCAAACCCGGCAGCACAACGGCGCTCTCCAAGTCAATGAGCGTAGCTCCTGCCGGAACCGGGGTCTCCGCAGAGGGGCCAACACTTTTGATGCGATCGCCCTCGATCACGATCACAACATTACGGCGGTAGTCGTCCCCCGTGCCGTCAAAGAGCTTGGCCGCTTTTATGGCCACCAGCTTCGGCGAGTCGGCTGCGGTCGCATCCAAGGAAAGGAGTCCGCCGGTCATGAAACAAACGGCGATTGCAAACGCAACGAAGCGAGTCACGTGGTTTTCCTCCCTGCCATGCGGCTAATTACGAACGGTCTGTTTCCAAAGTTAGGTGCTGCAGCAACGCTATTGAACGCGTCCTTACTTTAATCCAGCTGCTTTGATTCGGTCGAGGATCTCGGATTGAGCCTTTGCTTTTTCGGGTTGTCCAGCTAACTCATAGGTCTTGGCGAGCCACTCCCGCAATTGAGGAATGGTGGGATCAAGTTGCACGGAGCGCTCGGCCATCTCGATCGCCTGAGGCCATTTGTCCTGTTCGGCCAGCACGTGCGAGTACCGGCCGAGAAGACGCGGTGCAAATCGATTCAAGGCCACGAATTGCGAGAACATCGACTCTGCCTGCTCTAGCTCAACTCGCTCGTGAAAGTACGTTCCCAGACTTTGTAGGAGGATTTCATTGCGAGGGTCTTTCTCGAGCCCGAACATCCAAGTTTTGACCGCATTTTCAGGCCGCTCGCTGATGATGTACATTCGCCCGAGTGTTTCGAGTGCCAGGATATCGTCGTTGGTGGCGGCGAGGAGTCGCTCCAGCGTGATCGACTTGGGCGTGCCATCGACCAGGTGCAGTTCCGCACGCATGGCGAATTCGCGATTGCGACGACCGGCGCGGGACATGAGTGCCAAGCCGCGGGCGCGCGAGGCCTCACGTTGCGGCAAGCGGTAGTCCGCACCGTCGAAGTACTGCCATTCCTCGGGGTTCGTGACGGGCGGCTTATCGGCAAACGGTTGCGGCTTTCGCAGAATGCGATGGTCGGTCCGGCTCGCATGATAGAGTGCCCGGTTGGGGAGCGACGGCATGTGGCAATGAATGCACGACCCGCCGGCAGGTTCTGCATTGCGCTGCTCCGCAGGTAAGCTGCAGCCTTTGTCAGCGTGGCACTGCTGGCAGCGTTTGGCGTAATGAGCCGAACGCTGGTCTTCAGGAACGCGACCGTGCGGATCATGGCAGGAGTTGCAACCGAAGGTGCCTTCGCTTTGTTCGTAACAACGGCTGAGCCGCATTTGCTCCACGGGTCCTCGGGCTGCCGGATCGGTCGGGTCCCCGGGCGCATTGCTGACGAAGGTCACCAACGTATCGTCCAACGCCTGGCCCGGCCGGAAGTCAAGAAAAGTATGGCCATACCGCGGTGTGGCGAACTCGCCATGCAAATGGCAGGAGTTGCAAACGCTCTCCCGCTCGCGGACCGGCAAAGACTTAGGATTCACGATCGTCGCATCGTGTCCGGTGTTCGTTTTTGATTCGGTTTGTTTCTTGACGTGAGCCTCGCCCGGTCCGTGACAACGCTCGCAACCGATCGCCGGTTCGGCAAACACTTCTTTCTCGTATCGATTGCTGTTGCGCTCGACGGGCAAGACACGCCCCGCATGACAGTACAGACAGTCATCGCCCACTCGGCGCGAAAACCGGTCGTGAGATTCCGGTCGGTATCCTTCGGCCAATTTCCAGTCCTGCGTTTCCGGGTAGTAAGCGATCGGGGACTGGAAGAGCAATCCATCGTGATTGATCAGGTAGGCGCGCATCCGCTCGCCCGCTCCCAAGCGGTACGCCACTTCCTCGCTTTGATCGTAAATGGTCGATTCGTCATCCCGCAGAAACTCATGGTGCAGCAATTTGCCATCTTTGATTTCGGCAGAGTATTTGCGAGGCCCGGCTGGTTCGAAGAGTGCATGGTCCATCGATTCATCGAGCGACGACGCGTTCACCGCGACGATGGACTTCGCCTTCGGCGTCGCTTCGTAGGCGGCAAAGATCTCTGCGTGGCAACTGCGACAGGATTCGCTCCCTGCGAATCGATTGTCGATGGCCTTGGGCTTCGTGTAGGCCTGGATCTGCCGAGGCGACTCGATGTGGTCGTCATGCTCGTCGGGGGGAGGTGATTGCAGGTAGGGCCATGTGATGGCAAAGCCGATCAGCCCAACGGCCAGCAAAGCAAAGAACAAAAGCAATTTGCGGCCGCGATTGCGCCGAACTACGTCACTCATTCGCCCCACTCCCTATCTCGACCGAGCAATTCCGGATCGCTCTATTGTTCCTGCGGATGATGCACGTGGCAACCCGTTTGGAGTCCCCCCTTCGGCCAAGACTTGCTACCGAAGGATATCGGCTGCCCGGGAAAACGCCTTCCTCGATCAGAAATCGGCTGCCTACATCGAGAACGGGATTGCCGGTTTGCCCTATTTCTCAGAAACTGGGGAGATGGGCCAGGACAAAAAGAAAATCCGGACCGAGTTCCGCAAGAATCGCGTCCCGAAACGGCGACAGCGGGATATTACGCGGGAATACGAGCGTGATACCGGCGAATTTGACGACATCGCTCGCGAAGAACGCGTTACCGGAAAAGGGGAACTGACCCGCAAACGCACGGTGATCGGCTCGACTACCCAAAGCGATGCCGGATTCGAAGTCCACCTGGAAATCGACGAATCGGTTTGCCTGCCCGGACGGGTGTTGTCCGTTCACGGGCTGACCAGCTTGGTGCAGGCGGACGATGGACGGCAATTCCATTGTGCAACCCGGCGGATCTTGAAGACGCTCACCACCGACTTGCGGCAGGTAATCGTGGCTGGCGACCGGGTCATGTTCCGGCCCGAACCCCACGGTGATGGAATCATCGAACGCGTGGATCCAAGGCATGGGGTGCTGAGTCGGACCAGTCGCGGACGGCAACACGTGGTCGCGACCAACGTCGATCAAATGCTGATCGTCGCAAGTGCCGCTCAGCCCGACCTCAAGCCGAATCTGATCGATCGTTTTCTGCTCAATGCCGAGAAGTCGAAGATTCGTCCGATTCTCTGCATCACCAAAGTCGATCTGGTCGATCCGGCTGATCTGCAGCCGCTGATCGGCGTGTATGGTCAGATGGGATACCTGGTCATCATGCTGGCGATCCCTGAGGGGCGCGGAGTCGACCGCGTGCGCGATTTGTTGGCTCACCGCGAAAGCGTTGTCGTTGGGCAAAGCGGCGTCGGCAAGTCGTCGCTGCTGAACGCGGTCGATCCTTCGCTGCAACTGCGTGTGAATGAAGTCTCGGAGGAAACGGAGAAAGGCAAGCACACCACCACCACTGCGCGACTCATTCCGCTGCAAGTCGGCGGTTTCGTGGTCGATACCCCGGGCATCCGGTCATTCGAACTCTGGGATGTAGCTCCCGAAGAAGTCGCGGGCTACTACCGCGACCTGCGCTCGTACGTGAGTCTCTGTCGCTTCCCTAGCTGCACGCACACGCACGAGTCCCACTGCGCTGTCAAAGACGCCGTCGCCGACGGCCGCATTGATGCGCGACGCTATGAAAGCTACTGTCACCTCTTCTCCGGTGAGTAACTCCTCCTCGGCCTCATTGCCACGCAGTGTTGCTTCGATCTCCTTTTTTTAGAACTTCCACCCCAGTCCCCTGGACTAGCTGGCATTGGCAGCCAGTTCTGGCAGTTCTGGGCTTGGGTGGCACTGCCAGGTGAGTTTGGCTTTCTGAGGCCCTCAGGCCTCAGAAATCCAAGCTCGCCTGACAGTGTCTGATCACACCACAGACGGAGGAATTGCTGAATCCTGCCCCAATTTGGATCTGGGCTGGGGTGGCACTTTGATTCAAGGTGAGGTGACACCCAACGTGCTGCA
>JBJOLO010000470.1:0-6102 GCA_046045565.1 Planctomycetota bacterium
TCACCTTGCAGGTCGGTGATTAGGTCCTCAATTTTCCCCGTCGCGATCGGGTCAAGTGCCGAGCAGGGTTCGTCCAGGAGCAGCACTTCAGGTTCGCTGGCGATGGCACGAGCAATGCACAATCGTTGCTGTTGTCCGCCGGAAAGATCGAGTGCGCTGGAGTGCAATCGATCGCGGACTTCCTCCCATAGAGCCGCGCCCCGTAGGCTCCGTTCGCAGACTTCCTCCAGCACCTTAATGTTGCGTTCACCATCGATGCGCAGCGGATAGACGACGTTTTCGAAGATCGACATCGGGAATGGATTCGGTTTTTGGAACACCATCCCCATGCGCTTGCGGAGTTCGATCACATCGACGCCGGTTCCGTAGAGGGACTCGCCGTTCAATCGCATATCGCCGCTGATGCGCACCGTTCCGATCAGGTCGTTCATGCGATTGACGCATCGCAGCAGCGTCGATTTGCCGCACCCCGACGGGCCGATGATCGCCGTTACCTGGCCCTGAGGCACGGGCAACGAAATGTCGAAGAGTGCCTGTTTCTCGCCATACCAGAGAGAGAAATTGACGACATCGAGCACAGCCGGGTCGTGCAGTACCTCCTCGTGGACTTCCGCTGTGACGGCCTCGCCGCGCGCGATCCTGGCGAGCCGGTTGTCGGCGTGCGAGCCCGATGCAGAAGCTGAGTTTCCTGTTGGGGAGCTGGAGGAAGACATGGAGGTTGGATTCTTTTCGTCGCGGTTTGTGCCGTGTCGATTTGCTGCCCGAACTGATTGGGTGACAGACGGTTTACGGTATGGGCTGACTGAACTGACTTACTCGTTTAGAACTGGCCGGTGCGGATTCGACGTTTGAGTTTCGCGCGCAGCCAACCCGCGGAAATGTTCAACGTCGCAATCAGCACAATCAACAGCAAGGTGGTGGTGAATACCATCGGCTTCGCCGCCTCGCTGTTCGGGCTTTGGAAACCGAGGTCGTAAATATGGAATCCCAAGTGCATGAAGCTACGTTCAGGATGCACGAAGGGAAAGTGCCCATCCACGGGCAATTCGGGGACCAGTTTGACCGCACCCACCAGCATCAGGGGGGCCACTTCACCGGCACCGCGAGCCATTGCCAGGATCATGCCGGTCATGATGCCGGGAAGGGCTTGGGGCAGGACAATTCGGCGGATCGTTTGCCACTTCCCCGCGCCGCACGCATACGAGCCTTCCCGCATCGAATTGGGTACGGCGCTCAGCGATTCCTCGGTCGCGACAATCACCACCGGCAACGTCATCATCGCGAGGGTCAGGGCCGACCAGAGTAGGCCACCTTTTCCGTACGTCGGGTTGGGCAGTTCAGCGCGGAAGAGACCGCTGAAATAGGGATTGAAGAAAATCAGCAAGAACAGCAGGCCTGTTGCGGCAACCCAGAGCACGCCCGCTGTCACCTGCCAGGCCCGCTTGGTGCCCGATGCACTGGCTCTCGGCGTTGACAGGGACAGGAGTCCCGTGACAAAAGCACCGGTGCCCACGATAGCCAGGCCGCCGATACCCATCCACCACAAACGGGGCGGCCAAGCGGAGACTCCGATGTTTGCCGCTCCGCCATCCACATAAGCGCCGAGCAAATAGCAGAAGAAGCCGAGTCCAAACACGCCGAAGACAATACTGGGCACGCCCGCGAGATTATTCAGCGCAATCCGAATCAGGCTGACAATCAATCCGCCGCCGGCGTACTCGCGTAAATACAGAGCCGCCAACACTCCGAACGGAACCACGGCCATGGACATCACGAGCGTCATGACAACCGTGCCCCAGATCGCCGGAAAGACGCCCCCTTCGCTATTCGCTTCGCGCGGTTCGTCGCTCAGAAACTCCCACCAGCGGGACACATAGACTTGGCATCGCTGCGGCCAAGTCAGGCCGTTTGCGGGATAGGCTCGAACAATATCGGCCACACGCAACTCGACGTCGGGGGTCTCCGCCGTGGTCATATGAATGGTAAACCGCGTGAGGTTGTCGTTCAGCTTTTGCAGTAATCGCTGGATCTCCTCGCGACGAGTCGCTGCATCGGCATAGGTCTGCCAGTACCGTTCGACGGCCGTTTTCACGCTTGCCGGTGATTCATCCACCGTTTTTTGCAGTTCGGCCTGCTGCATGCGTAGAGGCTGCTGCAAATCATCAAATTCTTTTTGGCGTTGTCGGAGGATTTGTGAGGCCGCATCGCGAAGAACGGTCGACTGCGGAAAACGCTCTTCCACTTGGCCGACAAGCTGAAGCGTGTCGCGGGACTCTTTTTCCAACGCCCGAAGTTGGTCACTTAGCGTCATCCATTCGGCGGCCCGATCCAAGATTGCCGCGCGCGTTTCCAGTTCCACCAGACGTACCCCAAGGCGACGTTGTTCCAATTCTCGATTCAGTGTCTCCAGGTCACCCTTTTCGTATTCATGTTGTTTCTCTCGCAGTCTCAGGACCGAAGCATGATGCTTCTGCAACTGTTGCCACGCCGCAGAACTTCCCTCCGTCAGGTGGCGCATTGCGGTCACGGTAAGTGGCAATTCGTCGGTGCCAGATTTTGCATCATTTGCGGCTATCGAAGCGCGGTTCCAGGGCACGACGGAGCCGTCGGCGAGTTCAAGTTCACTACGCGTTGCGCCGGCACTGTCCGACTCCTCTGCACCGGGCAGACCGTCTGTTGTCGCTGTCGCCTCTTTAATGAATGTCTGAATGTTGCGAGCCCGAATGGCGTCGCGTTGCTTTTCGATCGATCCGAGTTCCTGATTCAGCGACTCAACCAATTGTGGGTCAAGCAGCGACTGCCACTGTTGAAAGAACTCCAGCAGTTGGCTCAATTCGCGTTCGTCCGGTGACGGGATTCGGACCTCTCGGATGACGAACGAACTCGGAGTTCCGTAGAATCGCCCCCATTCGATGCGTTCCAGTACCAACATGTCGTCCGGTGCCAATTCCGTTCCCGTCGCAATTTCGAAGTCGCTAATCCAGCGAAAATGGGTTTGGGTTACTTCATAGTTGCCGGTACGAAACAAACGCCGCCGCACGGAACGGCGATCCGCATCAGCCAGGGTACGGACTGCGGCCTCGGTTAACGGCCCCGATTCCGATGGAATACGGTCCTTCATCAAGAGGTATTCTTCGCTGCGAACGACTTCGCCAACCCGTGTCGTTCCATCGACGAGTCCCACTTGAATCACTGGCCCCGGCCAAAACGTTCTCGCCCCTTCGTAGAAGACCAACCCCAGAAGTCCGGTGATTGCCACCAGGCAGACCACCAGGGCTCCGCCCGTGATGAAGATGAGCGGTTCACCGGTGGCGAGAAGCGACCAATTGGTTTGAATGATTCGTCGTCGCCGGACCGCCGTTGGCGTTTCGGGGGAACCGGTGGATGAGGTGGCTTGGGGGGCGTCTTTCATAGCTGGTACGCCCGTCGTCGAAAACGCAGTCGAATGGCCTCCGCCGTCGTGTTGACCAGGAAGGTCAGGATGAACAACACGAAGCCGGCAAAAAACAGCGTGCGATAATGCGTGCTGTCCCGAACCGCCTCCGGCAACTCCACGGCGATGTTTGCAGAAAGGGTGCGGCATCCGTTAAACGGGTTAAGCGACATCACGGGCGTGTTGCCGGCCGCCATCAAAATAATCATCGTCTCGCCTACGGCGCGACCAAGGCCGATCATCACCGCCGAGAACAGTCCGCTCATCGCAGTGGGAATCACCACACGAATCGCTGTCTGCCATGCGGTGGCACCGGCACCTAGGGATGCGGAACGCAAGTGCTGCGGAACGGTCGCCAGTGCATCCTCGGCGATGGTGAAAATCAGGGGCACGACGGCAAAGCCTACCGCAAACCCGACGATGAGCGCGTTTCGCTGCACATAGGTATCGACGAGACTTCCTCGCAAGTCGAGGCCCATCCAATCGAAGACCATTGCAACGGCAAACGCGGCGGCTAAAGCCATGCCGATCTCGACAACGACCTTCCCCACGTTCAGGACCGCAAACGAGGATCGCGACAGGTGCGGAAACGACTTCAGCAACCAGCGATTCACCCAAACGCTGTTTGCGAAAGCCATCAGAACCAATGACAACGGGAGCAGGAGGAAAAGCGAGGCACCGATACCGGTGCCTTGCTGGCGATCAAGCCACAACAGGATATCGCCAGCGAAGAGCCATTTTTCGATCGGGCCGGAAATCCTCGAGGTGATAAACAGTCCGATTGCGAGTGCCGACAGGATGAATACGAGCCTCAGTCGCTCGAAACGCAGGATGATGCGGGTCGGCAGAATCTGCCATGCCTCCGCGGCAACGACGAACGTGAGCGGCAACACGACAAAACTGGCGAGTACGGCGGGTAGCATGGTTTCCAGGATCGGGGCAAGCACCAAGGCGGCAAGGAAACCGAGCACGACGCTCGGCAGACTGGCCATCATCTCGATTGCCGGCTTGATCCGCATGCGAGCCGCAGGGGGCGAAAACTCGCTCGTGTACACCGCGGCCAACAGCGCCAGCGGCGCGGCGAATAGCATGGCGTACAACGTCGCCTTCAAGGTGCCAAAAACCAGAGGCCATAATCCCAACTTGATCTCGGGTTCGACCCCCGCGAACGACGATTGCCAAATATGCTGCGGTTCGTCGTAGCCTTCATACCACACTGCCGTAAAAAATGAGCGAAACGATGCCTCAGGATGCCCGAGGTGCAAATCATAGTTCTTCAGTCGTCCATCAATCGTGACCAGCAGGCCGTCGTCGCGTGGTGAGATCCGAATCGCGTCGACGGGTTTTCCGGGAGTGGCCTCGAATTCCGCTACCGGTTGCTCGGTCGTGACGTACATCACGCGAACTCGACCATCCTCGGAACCGATCGCCACCGCACGGCTTCGCGCCGAGGATGCCAGGGCCGTGACGCGGCTTCCGCCCTTTACGAGTGTGTGCACCGGCGTGAGTCGAGGGCCTGCCGCAGTTTCGGGTTGTGCTGGGCTCGCAGGGCGAACCAAGAACCATGCTGTGACTCGGCCTCGCGAATCTCCCACGAGCAGCGTTTCGCGACCAAGCACCATGCACGCGGCCGTGACGCGGCCGTCTCCATCCAGCACTCGTTGCGACTCGACTGCAGAGATCTTTTCCACGTCGCTCAGATCGTAGCGCACCACAAGGCCATCTTCGTAAACGACGAGTGCCGATGCACCGCGAGCCATCAGCAACGCTGCCAAAGGCCGCTCATCCCGAGCAAGTTGAATCTGTCCTTTCTCACGCACGCGCAGCCCGCCCGAAATCTCGTCTTTACGCGTCGAGATCACGTGGAGAACACCGCCACGCTCCCACGCCAAGATGACGGGACCCGGTCCGGTCATTTCCTCCGGTGAAGAACGTTCGAGTTGGTCAATTCGCTCCAAGGGGGATTTGCCAACTTCAATGGTTTCGCCCGGCGAGGCCTCAACGGTTTGCAGCTGAAAGACACCCGAATCGCTGTACTCCACCAAGCGATTGTCCCATCGAGCCACCTCGCCTGGTGCGAGATCGCGAAGTGCGGCTGGCAACTCCGCTCGGTCAATGACGGAGGAACTGCCGGCGATGGTGCTGAGTCGGATTGCACCGTCCGGCATCCCCAATACGACGAGATTCGACGACTCGCTTCGAGATACGCACACCGGCGCGGCGTCCTTGAAGAGCGTTTCGGTCGCCAGTTCCCGGCCATCGCTGACCGAAACCACTTGAAGTTTCGCGTCGTTCGAAACGCTCCAAGTCAACGTCCGCTGGTCGTTCCCCCTCCACTCCAGAGGCGGTGCTTGCCATGGCACAGCCGAATCGCTGCGGGAGGTCACCCCGCCCGGCAAAAATAGCGGCAGCACCACCCAGGTTAGAAACGCAAAGACGGTGAGCACCGAGACGATGGTACCGAGACCGCCGATCGTGATGATCCAGCGGGCAATACCGTCCGACGCTCGCACGGTCCAGCGCGTCCCGTGCCGACGCGCTCTACCCGAATACGTCGCCCTGGTTTCGGACATGAAAACCTTGCCTCAATCAGCGGCACAGCGTGAAGGCAGCATCAATGAACGAACGGAGATGTCTGCTAACATGTCGTAATTCTCCGCGAAATGGCT
>JBJOLO010000542.1:0-3978 GCA_046045565.1 Planctomycetota bacterium
AAAATAACGCGATACGGATTTACGCTCCGCAAGCTGCCCGCCGAACGGATCGCAATTGCACGTTTGCATCGCTAGCCGGTAACGTGGGATCGGACCGATTTCTTGAGTCGTCGCTTCATGATTTGAACGTGGGCGACGATGGCGACGTGAATGAAGATAGCGACCGCCAGGCCCAGCGCATGATCACCCGTCCCGACGTTTTCCACGTGACGGAATTGCAGCCACCCGTAGATCCCGGCGGGTAGGAACAGGATCACCGATGTCGCCACACCCGGGTTGTAGGCACGAGATACGATCGCGGCGACGAGGTGCGCCGCGGCGTTGACGAGCGTCAGGTAGACCGCAATGAGTCCGTAGCCGACGTGAAGCCAATACGCGGCAAGAAAGGCCGCCGCATTCACGCCCCACACCCCCGGAACATTGATGATAAACACCGCCAGCGGCGACAACACTTCACGACCACCGCCCAAATGCTCGTTCACGTACAACCGAAACCGATCGTTGTCGTGCTCCTCGAATTGATGAAGCATGTAGATGGGCAATTGCAGAAACACGGCAGTCAAAACGGCCGTCCATGTTTGCATGAGCGCCGGCAGCAAAGCCACGAGCAATAACCCCGCCAACGTCCCGCCGTAAACCCAGTATCGAGTCAATCGCGCAAACATCGCCGGCTTGCTCATTTCAGGTCATCGGGCTTACGGCATTTTTCGCTTCGGCGGCGACCATCGCACGGCTTCAACACGCGTCGCATCATCTTCACCGCGGTAGCTGTAGACCGAGACCAGCGTTCCATCTTGTAACTGCACGGTATTCCCGAATCCACCGCCGCTGGCACCGTGATTGCGATCGCTGATCACAATCCGGTCTTGCTCGAAGTCCCACGACTCGCCGTCGTCGTCGCTGATCAAAGCGCGCAGTCCCAACGGAAAGCCGTCCTTCGCGTTGCTGCGAACGGTGAAGGTCAGCAGCAGCCGTCCGTCCTGCAACTTGAGAAACCGCGGATACATTTCTCCGTAGCTGCCGAAGCGGCCTCCATCGCGATGACGTCGCCACGTGCGTCCGGCGTCTGTCGACTTCCAGAGCATGGTGCGATCGTCTTGATCACCGGAGCGAGTTTCGACACCCGAGGCAGCGGGCAGTTTCCAGTGCGGTCCCGTCGCATCCACGCGTACCGGATGCAACAGAGCGCCATCAGCCGTTCGGTAGGTCGTCGATTGCGAAAAAAATCCATCGACATCGATCCAACCGTCGGTGTCCGCCACCAACGATTTATCCCACGTCGCGCCGCTATCGCGCGATCGCCAGAGAAAAACGTGGGAGGGAGCTTTTTCCTTCCCCTCCTGCATGCCCACGCCCAGCTGAACGATCCGCTTCCCGGGGTTGTCCGGATCGGGCAGTTCCATTGCCGTCCAGTCGGTGGAGGTCTGAGCCCGGTCGGGAAACGACTCCGGCCCCACGCGCTGCTCGGTCCACGTCTTTCCCTCATCGGTCGATCGAAACACTTTGCTGTACGTATGGCCGGCTTTGTTCGCGGCGTCGTTGGACAGGAAGTGACAGGGCATGATGAGCGTCCCGTCGGAGAGGCACGACAGAGCAAACTCGCGTCCGTGAATGTCCGGTCGCTCTTCGCGATCGCTCCACGTTTTGCCGCCGTCGCGCGAGCGCCAGAACACCGCACGCTCCAAGTACGGCTCGCCCGGCGCAAGCTTGTTGCTGGGCACACCGCCAAAACAAAACGCCACTACCAGCAGCTCGCCGCTCTTCAACTGCACAATCCACGGCTTGTAGTCGTTGGTGATCCCCAGCGGCATCCGCGCCGCGGGAATGTCCGTCCCGTCCAGCCGATGCGGTTTCACGATCTTGATTGGACGCTCACTCGCACACGGCTCAGCAGCCAAGAAACTCGCCTTGCCGCCCACACACAGCGCACCGATCACCGCGATGCATTTCAAGCTCTTCGAAACAAATGGCGCCATGTGCCGGTATCCCTTTCGAAGTTATCTGCCGATACGCGGCCGTGCGTCTCGACGCTCGCCAGCTATGCCCGCAGTTCCTCCGTCCGAATCGGCAAGTTGCGGATTCGCTTACCCGTCGCGGCGAAAATGGCATTGCACAATGCGGGAGCGATAGGTGGAACACCCGGCTCCCCCATGCCGCCCATCTTTTCCGTGCTGGGAACGATGTACGACTCCACCACCGGCATCTCGTCGATGCGCAGCAATGGATAATCGTCGAAATTGCTTTGCTGCACGCGCCCTTTTTTGAACGTGATCTCGCCATAGAGGGCGGCCGAGAGACCGAACACAACGGCTCCTTCGATCTGGGCCTTGATCGAATCCGGATTGATCGCAGGGCCGCAATCGGCCGCGGCCACCACGCGATGCACCTTGACGCTCCCGTCCTTCGCGACGGACGCCTCGATCACGTGCGCCATGAAGCTGCCAAACGATTCGTGCACCGCAATACCGCGACCGCGTCCCTCGGGGAGCGGCTTACCCCAGCCCGCCTTCTCGGCGACAAGCTCCAGCACCTTCAAATGCCGCGGATGCTTTGCGAGCAAACCGCGACGGTACTCGAACGGGTCTTTGCCTGCGGCGTGGGCCAACTCGTCGAGAAACGACTCGCAGGCAAATGCCGTGTGCGAATGCCCGACCGAGCGCCACCAGAGCGTCGGCACGCCAGCCGGAGCCATGTGCCACTCCACTTGGAGATTCGGCACGGAGTACGCAAGCGTGCGAGCTCCTTCCACCGCGCCATCGTCAATGCCGTCCTTCATACCGGTTGCTTCGAGAGAGGTGCCCGAGAGGAACGACTGGCACACGATCCGTTGCTGCCAGGCCAGAGGAAGGCCGTCGTCGCCGAGCGTGCCTGTCAGGTAATGCGAGACGCGGGGGCGATAGAATCCACCTCGCGTGTCGTCGGCGCGGGTCCAGATCACTTTCACCGGCTTCTTCACCTGCTGCGAAATCTGGATCGCCTCGACGACGAAGTGACTGTCGAGCACTGCACGGCGGCCGAAACCGCCGCCGGCCAGCGTGGTGTGCAGTTCGATCTGCTCCGGCTTGAGTCCCGTCGCCTTGGCGGCGTTGTCGCGATCGATTGTTTGAAACTGCGTGCCGGCCCAGATCTCACAACGGTCGCTCGTCACATGGGCCGTCGCGTTCATCGGCTCCATGCACGAATGAGCCAGATAAGGCACATGGTACTCGGCTGTCAGTTTCTTCGTTGCCTTTTCCAAGACGGTTGGAGCTTCGCCGATTTTCGCAGCGATCGCGCCAGGCTTCTTCGCCATGGCGGCATACTCTTCACCCTGCTTGTCCGAATCCAATGAAGCCAAGGGACCTTCGTCCCACTCGATCTTCAGCTTCGCTCGGCCTTCAGTTGCCTGCCAGAATCCATTGGCCACGACCGCAATGCCCCGATCGATCTGCACCACGTGCTGCACGCCGGGAACCGCTTTCGCCTGCGTGGCATCGAAACTCTTTACTTTGCCGCCAAACACGGGCGGACGCGCCACCACGGCAACCAGCAAATCAGGCACTTGGATATCGATTCCGAACACGGCGCTGCCATCGACCTTTTGCGGCGTATCCAGTCGCTTGAGCGGCCTGCCGAGAATCTTGAAATCCTTGGCGTCTTTCAACGTGACGTCTTTTGGCGTTGTCAGTTTTGACGCCGCCTCAGCCAGTTGACCGAAAGAGAGCTTCCTGCCCGATGCCTTGTGAATGACTTGCCCCGACTCCGCGCGGCAAGTTGCCGGCTCCACCTTCCATTGCGTGGCAGCCGCCTGGATCAGCATGATGCGCGCAGCGGCGCCGGCTTTGCGAACGCGCTCCCACTCGCTCCAACTGCTGGAACTGCCGCCCGTCATTTGCATGCCGTACACCGAGTGGTTGTACTCCACGGCCACGGGGGCCGGCTCGAAATGGACCTTGCTCCAGTCGGCTTCGAGCTCCTCGGCCACCAGCATCGGCACCG
>JBJOLO010000549.1:0-2639 GCA_046045565.1 Planctomycetota bacterium
CTGGCTGTGGCTGGGTCTCGTTGCAACGTGGTTTATCGCCATTGCAGCGTGGAAGCGAATCTACCCGTACTATTCGCTGCTGATTCTAACGCTCGTTCCCTGCATCCTGGCGGCCGGCTTATTTCTGTGGCCGTCGCTTGCGCTTGTGGTCCTGGTCGCCGATGCCGCGGTGGCTTTGACGATGCTGGTCGATCTTCGTTCTCTCCCGAAGGCTGCCGATTTTGTCGTTCGCCGCGAGCTTCTCAAGGTGGCATCCATCCAAAAGAATCACCGAGTCACGCTGGTGCTTTCCAATCAGTCGTCTCGCAGTCGGTTGGTGTGGGTTCGCGACGATATTCCGCAGGATTTCACGGCCGAGCCCGAACAGGCCGCGATCGCGATGACTCCAAACAGTCGCGCGACCTTCGAGTACGACTTGTTTGCGCAGCGACGTGGAGCATTCGAGTTGAATAAGGTCTATTTGCGAGTGCGCAGCCGGTTCGGATTCTGGCAGCGTTTTCTTTCCTACGAACTGCCGGCGACGATCAATGTTTATCCCGATATGAAACAACTTGCCGAATATGCGATTCTCGCGCGCGCCAACCGGCTTGCCATGCTTGGAGTGCGACGCACGCGAAAAGTCGGCCAGGACAATGAATTTGAGCGGCTACGCGATTACTCGCCGGACGACAATTACAAACACATCGACTGGCGAGCAACGGCCAGACGCAATCGTTTGACGGTGAAAGACTATCAGGTCAATCAAAGCCAACGCATCATTTTTATGCTGGACTGCGGCCGGATGATGACGAACGAGTGTCAGGGGCTGAGCCTCCTTGACCACGCCATGAATTCGATGCTGATGTTGAGCCACGTTGCATTGCGTCAAGGTGACTCGGTGGGACTGATCTCGTTCTCCGACGAAGTGCACTCGTACGTCCCGCCTCGCGGCGGCATGCGGCAGATGAATCAACTGATTCATGCCACGTTCGATCGTTTTCCAAATCGAGTCGAATCGCGTTACGACGAGGCATTTTTGTACTTGGCGTCCCGATGTCGAAAGCGCTCGCTGGTGGTGTTGTTCAGCAACTTGATTGATGAAGTGAACTCGAATCAGTTGCACCAATATCTCTCGTCGATTATGGGGCGGCACCTGCCGCTGGGGGTATTGCTGCGGGATCACACGCTCTTTGATGCGGCCGATGATCCATCGGCGGGCAGCGAAAATCTGTTTCGCTCCGCAGCGGCCGCCGAGATATTGACTTGGCGGCACCAAGTGCTGACCGACTTGCAACATCAGGGCGTCTTGTGCCTCGATGTCTTTCCTGAACAGATGACCGCACCGCTGGTCAATCAATACCTCGAAATCAAGGCTCGACATCTGCTATGAAGTCGCCCACTCCTGCCGGCTCGACATCCTCATCCCGTCCTCAGCCTGACTCGCTGCACGGATCGTCCGAGCAAGCGAACTTGCAACGGCACACGCAGTGGCATTTGCGAGAGGATACGACCTACCTGAATCATGGTTCGTTCGGACCGCCACCCAAGCCGGTCCAAGAGGCGCAGCGGCTTTGGAAAACGCAGCTTGATGAGCAGCCAATGGATTTTTATGTGCGACGGCTGGAGCCGGCGTGGCGCGAGGCGCAAGGCCGGCTTGCGGAATTTGTCGGGGTCCAGTCGAACCAGATCGCATTTGTGGAGAATGCGACGTACGGAATGAATGTCGTCGCGAACTCGCTCGCATTGAAATCGGGCGACGAAATCTTGCTGAATGATCACGAATACGGTGCGGTGCGACGCATCTGGGAGCGGGCTGCGAAGGACGTTGGGGCAAGCGTGGTCGATGCGAAGCTGCCTTGGCCAATCGAGTCGGCCGAGCAGATCGTTGACGCCATCGCCTCCCGGTTTACACCTCGGACCCGGCTCGCGATCGTCAGTCATGTGACCTCTCCCACCGCGGTGAATATGCCGGTGGCGGCGATTTGTAAACGAGCTCGCGAAGCCGGTATTCCCGTGTGCGTCGATGGCCCGCACGCACCCGCCTACCTGCCGCTTCATATCGCCCAACTTGATTGCGACTTTTATGTGGCAAGTTGTCACAAGTGGCTGAGTGCGCCGCTGGGTTCAGGGTTTGTGTTCGTAAGCGATCGATTTCAGCCGCAAATCAAGGCGCCGATCTTGAGTTGGGGGCGGCTGCTGCCTTCGCTGCCTGAGCTTTGGTATGAGGAATTACTGTGGAGTGGCACGCGGGACCCGTCGGCCTACCTGAGTGTCCCGAACGCGATTGATTTTCTGCGGCACGTCGGGTTGGATCACTTCCGTGAGACAACGCATGCCCTGGCCCGAGTGGCCCGGCACCAGATCGTGGAGCTTACCGGGTTGGCACCGATGGTTCCCGATGATCTTGCCTGGTACGGTTCGATGGCCCATGTGCCGCTGCCGCCCGGCGACCATCAGGTCTTGCAACAGTCCCTGTGGAACCAGCATCGAATCGAAGTGCCGGTGATTCGCTTTAACGAGGGCCGCTACATCCGCGTTTCGTGCCACCTTTACAATTCGCAGCGGGATATCGATTACCTGCTCAATGCGTTGCGAACGCAGTTGGCACAGGAGTCGTAACGAAACGCGTTTCGTTGCATCATCAGCTAGACAACGCGCCA
>JBJOLO010000621.1:0-4471 GCA_046045565.1 Planctomycetota bacterium
GGGTTTGGCGCCGGCGACTTCGCGTGGACATATTCCGTCGGGCCGATTGCCGGAATGTTGTCTCCTGTCTTTGTTGGCATCCTCGCGGATCGATTTTTCCCGGCGCAGCGGGTTCTCGGGCTCCTGCATATCCTCGGTGGCATTGTCATGCTCGCGGCAGCTCAGGCTATGGCTTCCGGCATGGCTCCAGCCGGGATCAACAGCATTTTCTTCGGCTACATGCTCGCCTACTACCCCACGCTGGCTCTCAGCAACACAATCGCCCTGCGCAATATGCCGGATCCCGAGAAGCAATTCCCCGCAGTGCGCGTTTTGGGAACGATCGGCTGGATCACGGCCGGCGTGACCTTGTCGGTTCTCGGCTGGGGAACAAAAATCGACATGTTCCAGATGGCGGCCGGGGCCGGCATTCTACTCGGCTTCTTGGCATTTTTCCTGCCCCACACCCCGGCTTTGGGCTCGGGCTCCAACTCGCTTCGGAGCCTGATCGGGCTGGACGCCTTGGCTCTTCTGAAAGACCGCTCCTACCTTGTCTTCATGGTGTGCTCGACGCTCATTTGCATCCCTCTGGCCTTCTACTACCAAGTCACGAGCCGCGTGGTGGAGATGGCGAACTTCGGGGACTCGGGGGTGCTGCAGTCATTGAAATCCCTCCTCCACATGGGTGATGTGATTGGAGCGACCATGGCCCTCGGCCAGGTGTCCGAGATTTTCTTCATGCTGGTGATGCCGTTTTTCTTTGTCCGACTCGGGGTGAAATGGATGCTCGCCCTCGGCATGCTGGCATGGGTGGCCCGCTATGCGCTCTTTGCCATGGGAGCCCCTGAACAAGTGCGCTGGATGATCCTGGTCGGAATCCTCCTGCACGGCATCTGCTACGACTTTTTCTTTGTGACCGGTCAGATTTACACCGACCGCATAGCGCCTCGCCATCTGCGCGGACAGGCGCAGGGATTGCTCGTGCTGTTCACCCTCGGACTCGGAATGTTTATCGGCGCCCAGGTCGCCGGCAAGGTGGAGGCCCTCTACACCACCAAGAAGTCGAAGGCATTCGCCATCCAGATCATGGATCTGCAAGACCAGGCCCGCGCCATGGAAAGCTCAATAAAAGACGGCAAGGGCGATCCGGATGCCGCTTCTCGACTGAGTGAGATTCGTGAATCCCGCATCCCGGCGCTGAGAAAAAGCGAACTCCAAGCCATCGACTGGCGTCCTCTCTGGGGCCTCCCGGCACTCTTCGCCGGCGGGGTGCTCCTTGTCTTTGTGCTCCTTTTCAAGCAACCCGCCGCAAAATCCGAATCTTTATGAAAAAACCCACGATCTTAACCCGTCGCTCATTCCTCAAAGCCTCCGCCGCCGAGGCCAAGGGCGTCAAATTCCTCCGCATGGAAAACGGCCGCGCTGTCTTTGAAGTCCCATCCGGCAACTACGAGTTCCGGTCGCGGCTATGAGGATCAAAAAACCTCACTCATCCAAATCATGAAAAAAGCCGCTCTTCTCCTCGCTGCCACTCTCGCATTCCAAATTTCTCGAGCCGAGATCACCACCCCTGATGCCCAGTCGGGGGCAGGCCCCGTCGTCGATAACCTGCGCTGTGAATCCCTCAAGGACCCGCTTGGTATTGATGTCGCCAAGCCGAGGCTGAGTTGGGTGATGGAGAGCGGAGAGCGCGGGCAGAAACAGACGGCCTACCAGATCGTCGTCGATGGCGTCTGGGATTCGGGTAAGGTCGTATCCGACCAGTCTGTGGCGGTGGAGTATGCCGGTTCGGAGTTGAAATCCCAGACACGCTACGACTGGCGCGTTCGGGTTTGGGACGAGAAGGGTGTGGCCGGGGAATGGAGTCCGCGCGCCCGATTCGTGACCGGCGTGCTTGGCAAGCCCTGGCAGGGGAAATGGATCACCGGTGCGCCCGCCGCCAAGGCTATCGGCTATCACGCCGGTGAAACCACCGTTGATGAAATCAAGTGGGTGCAGGTGGATCTCGGGCAACCGGCCGAGGTGCAATCGGTCGTCCTTGAATCGCTGCGACACGAGAATCGGGACGGCTTCGGTTATCCCTCACGCTACAAGATCGAGGCATCGAACGACCCGGAGTTCTCCTCGCCGCTCGTGATCGCCGATCACACGCAGAGCGACGCGCCCAACCCCGGCAGCACCGCAGTCGCTCATCCCGCGAAGGTCACGGCACGCTACATCCGGGTGACCGCGACGAAGCTCTATCCTTGGAAAAACAACTTCTGCTTCGCCCTCGGCGAGCTGCGGGTCCTCTCCAACGGCAAGAACCTGGCAGCAAATGCCCCGGTCTCGTTCAAAGACAGTGTGGACAAATACGGCTGGCATCATCAGGCGCTCACGGACGGCATGAGCAGCAAGCCGCGAAGCCTGCCGGTCTTCAAGAGTGACCTCATTCTCGATAAGAAAGTCGCTGAAGCGGTGCTGAGCATTTGCGGCCTGGGACACCACGAGCTATTCCTCAATGGCAAGAAGGTCGGCGAGGACCTGCTCGCGCCGGGTTGGACGAATTACCGCAAAACCTGCCTCTACGACACCTTCGACCTGACGGATCAACTGCGGAAGGGAAAGAACGAGCTAAGGGTGATGCTCGGTAACGGCTTCTTCAGCATCCTCAATGTCACCGGCGGGCGCTATGGCAAGCTGACCGGGTCCTTCGAGCAACCGATGCTGACCTTGCAGATGCGCATCCGCTTTGAGGACGGCACCGAACAAACGATCATCAGCGATGAATCGTGGAGAACCGCCAACGGTCCGATCACCTTCTCCTGCGTGTTCGGAGGCGAAGATTACGACGCACGCCTGGAAAAACGGCTCGATGACGACAGCACCTGGACGCCAGTCACACTCACCAAAGGCCCGGGCGGGGCGCTGACCGGACTTTCCCAGGCTGCCCCCCCCATTGGTGCGATCGAAACACTGAAGGCAGCGAAGGTGAACAAGATCAGCCCCAACCTCTGGGTCTACGACTTCGGGCAGAACGCCTCGTTCATGCCTCGCCTGAAAGTGAAAGGAGTCGCCGGTGCGACGGTGAAAATGATTCCCGCCGAAATGCTCGAAAAAGACGGGCGGATCTACGATCCGATGTGCGGCGGCAAGTCGTTCTACACCTACACCCTCAAAGGCGAATCCACGGGCGAGACATGGTTTCCCCAGTTCTTCTACCGCGGCGGGCGTTACCTGCAGGTCGAGCTGAGCGCGCCTGATGGCAATCCTTTGCCAGAGATCTCAGAATTGGAAAGCGTGGTCGTGCACAGCAAGACGAAGCCCGCCGGCGACTTCGAGTGCTCGAACGAATTGTTCAACCGCATCCGCACCCTCATCCGCTGGGCGCAGCGCAGCAACCTGATGAGCGTGATCACGGACTGCCCGCATCGGGAGAAACTCGGATGGCTCGAGCAATACCATCTCCACGGCTACGCACTCCGCTACGAGTGGGATATGGCCCCGATGTATGTCAAGGGCATGGGCGACATGGCCCAGGCCCAACTCGACAACGGCCTCGTGCCGGACATCGCTCCGGAATATAAAGTTTTCGCCGGCGGCTTCCGCGATTCGCCGGAGTGGGGCTCGTCGTTCGTGATCGTGCCATGGCAGCATTACGAGACCACCGGAGACGTTTCCCTGCTGGCCACCTACTTCGACCGGATGAAGCGCTACTGCGATTACCTCGCATCGAAGTCCCAGGATCTGATCGTCTCGCACGGCCTCGGCGATTGGTATGACATCGGCCCAAAAAAGATTGGCTACGCGCAATTGACCCCGACGAAAGTCACCGCCACCGCCTACTTCTTCCGCTGCGCAGACACCCTATCCCGGACCGCGGCCCTGCTCGGAAAAACCGAAGACGCGGAAAAATATGGCGCGCTGGCCGCCAAGATCCGTGAGGCGTTCAACCAGAATTTCTGGAACGAGAAAGAGGGGATTTTTTCCACAGGTTCTCAATGCGCCAATGCCGTGCCGCTGGTGATGGGGATAGCTGAACCGCATATGTGGCAACGCGCGCTCGATGCCATCATCAAGGATGTCGAGGCAAAAAATCTCACCGCAGGCGATGTTGGATTCCACTACCTGCTCCGCGCGCTCTACGAAGGCGGACGCTCGGATGTCATCCACGCCATGACCAACCAGTCGGAGAAACCCGGCTACGGTTATCAACTCAAGAAAGGCGCGACCACATTGACCGAGGCTTGGGACGCCTTACCCAGTTCCTCCCAAAACCACTTCATGCTCGGCCACATCACCGAATGGTTCTACGCCGGACTGGCCGGCATCCAGACGGACCCCGCCGCACCGGGCTTCAAAAACACCATCATCAAGCCCGCCGTCGTCGGCGACATCACTTGGGTGAAGTGTCACCACGACTCGCCCTATGGCAAGATTGTGAGCAATTGGAAACGCGAGGGCGAAAAACTCACGATGGATGTAACAATCCCCGCCAACACGACGGCCACAG